>JAKOOG010000306.1 GCA_022701545.1 Weeksellaceae bacterium
CCGATGACGGAATCATGCAGCTGGGGAATTACAACGGAACCCCTTCTTCTACGGTTACCATCCTGGACGGTATTAAAGCCAAGCTTCCCGGTACGGAAATCATCTATGAAAAAGGATGCGAAATTGCCGACCCTTCTGCAAGGACATCACTGTCCAGAAATTTTAAAAGCCAGAAAAACGGAGCACCGGGCATGAAGGTGGAATTCTTTAACAATCCCGACTGGCAGGGAAATCCGGTGAATACTTCAGTGAACAATTCGGTCATCAATTATAACAGTTTCGGCGGGACCCAATTGGCTCCGGGTGTCAACCGCGAAAATACTTCCGCCAGGATTTCCGGTACGTTTACCAGCAGCTATACCGGTGAAGTGGTCTTCTCGGCATTTACCTCAGATGTATATACTTTATTCATCAACGGAAAAGAAATCGCGACCCGCAAAGGTCCCGATGCAAGACACCCGTCGGAATTCCCGGTACAGATGCAGAAAGGGAAAGAATACCAGGTGGAGCTTCGTCACAGCCAGAAAGGAAAATATGTAAACATTGGATTTGAAGTGTACCGCAAAGATCCGGTGAATTTTGCCGATGTAAAAGAAAAAGTAAAAGATGCCGACGTGATCGTATTTGCCGGCGGACTTTCCCCGAGCCTTGAAGGAGAAGAAATGCTGGTGAATGCCGAAGGCTTCCGCGGAGGCGACAAAACCAATATCGAACTGCCGAAAGTTCAGCGCGAACTGCTGGCTGAATTGAGAAAAACAGGAAAACCCGTTGTATTTGTTCTGTGTACCGGAAGCGCCCTCGGTCTTGAGCAGGACGAAAAAAATTACGATGCCCTGGTCAACGCATGGTATGGCGGACAGGCGGGCGGAACAGCTGTGGCCGATGTTCTGTTCGGGGATTACAACCCATCCGGAAAGCTTCCCATTACTTTCTATAAAAATATCGCACAGCTGGATAATGCCCTGTCCAAAACCAGCAAGCATGAAGGGTTTGAAAACTACGATATGCAGGGAAGAACCTACCGCTACATGAAAGAAGCACCGTTGTATCCATTCGGTCACGGGCTCAGCTATGCCAGCTTTTCTTATGGAAATGCCACCTTGAGCAAAAATACCATCGGTACGAATGAAAGTGTAACCCTTTCAGTTCCTATAACCAATACCTCCGGAAGAAACGGCGAAGAAACCGTCGAGGTTTACATCAAACGAAACAATGATCCGTTGGCTCCGGTAAAAACCTTACGGGCATTCCAAAGAGTAGCTATACCGTCCAAAACCTCTGAAACTGTCCAGCTCATCCTGTCTCCGGATTCGTTCATGTTCTATGACGAAAAAGCGGATGACCTCGTTTCCAAACCCGGTAATTACACCATCCTATACGGCGGAACCTCTGCCGATTCAGGATTAAAAAGCCTGCCGCTCAAAGTAAAATAATGATTAACCCTTATCAAACCTCATCGGTTTCTAAAACCGATGAGGTTTAGCTTGATAAAAAGACTTTAATGAAAACAAAAAATATCATCTCAACTGCCGCTGTCTTTCTGACGGTTACTTTCTTTTCCGGCCAGTCCCGAAATAAACCCAATTATACCCTGGATCTGAATGGTGCATCTACCGGAATTAAGATCCAGCCGACGATGTACGGGATTTTCTTTGAGGATATCAACTTTGCAGCAGACGGCGGATTGTATGCCGAACTGATCAAAAACCGCAGCTTCGAGTTTGATGAACCGCTGACCGGATGGACGCAGCCCAACACGAAAACATTGTCTCCAAACCTGGATTCCGGGTTTTTGACCATCATAACCGATAAGTCTAAACCTAATAGAAATTACGCAAGAATTACGGTTGGGAACGACAAAAACTATCTGCTGGAAAATGAGGGATTCAGAGGAATCGGGCTGCATCAGGGTGGAAAATATGACTTAAGTTTTAATTTAGAAAACGTTTCAGGAAACATTTCTGCCATCAACATAAGTCTTGTCGACGAAAAAGGAACGGTGGTTTCTTCAGTTTCCACCATCATAAAAGGTGGGGGATGGCAAAAATACAATGCGGTTTTCAATCCTTCCAAAACTATTGAAAAAGCAAAGCTCCAAATCACATTTACCGGGAAAGGCATTGTGAATATAGATATGATCTCATTGTTTCCACAGGATACCTGGAAAGGAAGAAAAGGGGGATTAAGAAAAGATTTGGTGCAGAAATTATATGATTTACAGCCGGGATTTTTACGTTTTCCTGGCGGCTGTATCGTAGAAGGGAGAACATTGGCAGAACGTTACCAATGGAAAAAAACAATTGGTAAAGTAGAAAACAGGGAAAACCTGATCAATAAATGGAACAACGGATTTGCGCATCGTCTCACCCCGGATTACTGGCAGTCTTTCGGTCTTGGCTTTTTTGAATATTTCCAGCTGGCAGAGGATCTGGGTGCAGAACCGCTTCCGATTTTAAGCTGTGGAATGGCCTGTCAGTTTAATACTGCCGAACTCGTAAAAATGGAAGATTTGGATCCGTATGTTCAGGACGCTTTGGATCTGATTGAATTTGCCAACGGCGATTCTAATACCAAATGGGGAAAAATTCGTGCTGAAATGGGTCATCCGCAACCTTTTAATATGAAATTTATCGGGGTTGGAAACGAACAGTGGGGAGCAGACTATATCGAACGCTATAAAGTTTTTGAAAAGGCCATCCACACCAAATATCCCGAAATCAAAATCGTCTCCGGAAGCGGCCCTTCTCCCGATGGAGAATTCTTTGATTACGGATGGAAAGAGCTTAAACAACTTAATGCCCAGATCGTCGATGAACATTATTACAACTCCCCGGAATGGTTTATGAAAAATGCCGGAAGATATGATACATACGACCGTTCCGGACCTAAAGTCTTTGCCGGTGAATATGCAGCGCAATCGGTTGGCGTTGTAAAGCCTGACAATAAAAACAATTGGCTTACCGCACTTTCTGAAGCCGCTTTCATGACCGGACTCGAACGCAATGCAGATGTGGTGACCATGACGTCTTATGCACCGCTTTTCGCCCACGCAGAAGGATGGCAGTGGACGCCGGACCTGATCTGGTT
>JAKOOG010000313.1 GCA_022701545.1 Weeksellaceae bacterium
ATTTTCCGGAGTTGTTTAAAAAAAGGGAAGAATGCAAATACCACAACTGCCTTCATATCAATGAGCCTAAATGTGCCGTTCTCGAAGGCTTGGAAACGGGAGAAATACAGCATTCCCGGTATGCGACCTATATCAAACTGATGGAAGAAGCGGAAGAATTGTCTCAGAAATAATCCAAACCTGCAAGTTTTGTCCATACTTTTAAGAACGGATCTTTAAACTAGAATCTTTTTAATTGATTCCTTGTCCATGTCGAAGAATTTCCTCTTTAATTTTATTATTTATTTACCAATTTATTTTTCTGATTTTCAATATCAATTGGCATTTTAATGCATGGTTGTTTTGTTAAACATTTGTTTAATTATTTAAAAATCTTAGGTCCAGGTAATGAATTTGGGGATTTTGGGCAATAAAAAACCCAGCCGAAGCTGGGTAAAAACTAATAACCATGAAAACTCAAATTAAACATGAGAATCGTAATAGTAGAAACAATTTCTGTGCCAAAGTTTCGCCGTTAATTCCTTAACAAATGTTATATTTATGTTAAAAATATTTTAAAATTAAAAAGACAGGAATTTTTTGTATTTTTGCGCCATTAAAAAAAATATTCATTTATGTCTAACATTACATTCACCATGATCAAGCCTGATGCAGTTGCGGACGGACATATCGGTGCTATATTAGGTAAAATCGCAGAAGGAGGTTTCAAGATCAAAGCGATGAAATTAACACAGCTTACAGTGGCTGATGCAAAAAAATTCTATGAAGTGCATGCAGAAAGACCATTCTACGGAGAATTGGTGGATTTCATGAGCTCAGGACCAATCGTTGCTGCAGTTCTTGAAAAAGAAAATGCAGTTGAAGATTTCAGAACATTAATCGGTTCTACCAACCCAGCGGAAGCGGCAGAAGGAACCATCAGAAAAATGTTTGCAAGAAGCATCGGGGAGAATGCCGTTCACGGATCGGATTCTGACGAGAATGCGCTTATCGAAGCTCAGTTCCATTTTTCAGGAAGAGAAATTTTCTAATAAACTTTACTTTATAATAAAGAAATCCGGAGAGTTGTTCTCCGGATTTTTTGTTTTTAATCAGTGTATTAATTTCATCTTTAGGCAGATGTTCTCTGTACTGCAATCGTTTATCCCCGTGTATTGAATAAAAGCTTTAAGTTAAAAATTTTACGTAAATGTGGTATTAAGTAGAAATACGTAAATCTATTTTCCGTATTTCTACGGATTCGTTTCTGGCCATTTATCCTCATCTTTACACCAGCATTAGAACAAAAGGAAAATTTAAGCATTAAAGTTTTCTAAAACTAATAACCATTACAGGCTCAAATTTTCACAAAGAAGAAGGCAGTTCTTTATGAGCTGCCTTTTTTATATGTTGTATTCTTAAAAATATCAAATCTTCATCAGTTCAATGGTTCTTTCCGGATCTTCTGCCGAAAACACGGCATTTCCTGCAACCAGCACATCGGCTCCCGCTTCAAAGAGCTTGGCCGCATTGTCGATGTTTACGCCGCCGTCCACTTCAATGAAAGCGGTGGAATTATTGCTGAGAATCAGGTCTTTGGTTTCCGCAATCTTTTTGTAGGTATTTTCAATGAATTTCTGGCCGCCGAACCCCGGATTTACACTCATTAAAAGGACAAGATCCACATCGGCAATAATGTCTTCCAGCATCAACACCGGAGTGGAAGGGTTTAAAACGACGCCTGCTTTTGCTCCCAGATCCTGAATATGGTGAATGGTCCTGTGCAGATGTGTACAGGCTTCGTAATGCACCGAAACGAGATCTGCTCCCTGATTGATGAACTCTTCAACATACTTTTCAGGCTCTACGATCATCAGGTGTACATCCACAAATTTCCTGGCATGCTGCTGGACGGTTTTCATCATCGGAAAGCCGAATGAAATGTTCGGAACAAATCTTCCGTCCATCACATCCACGTGGATCCAGTCGGCCTGGGAATGATTCAGCATCTCGATATCTCTCTGCAGGTTCCCGAAGTCTGCGGCTAAGAGGGAAGGAGCAATAAGCTTCGTTTTCATTTTTACTTTTATCGTTTATTAAAATTTGAATTGACTGATATTTTAAACATATGCATCATTCATCAATTATGCTAGTGATATTTCAGTTTCATTTCCGGTTTAATCTCCAGAAGGGTTTCGTAAATAAGTTTGATCACATTTCCGACATCTTCTTTGGATACCATTTCAACAGTGGTATGCATGTATCTTAGCGGTAAAGAAATCAATGCACTCGGCACGCCGCCGTTTGAATGGGCAAAGGCATCCGTATCTGTTCCCGTTGCCCGGCTGGCTGCTGCGCGCTGGAACGGGATGTTCTTTGATTTAGCCGTCTGAATAATCAGTTCACGGATGGTATGATGAACACTCGGTGCAAAGAAGACTACCGGTCCGGCTCCGCATTTCTGGTCACCCTCTTTTTTCTTCTCGATCATCGGGGTGGTGGTATCATGGGTAACATCGGTTACAATCGCAATGTTCGGCTTAATGGTATCGGCAATCATATCCGCACCGTACAATCCCACTTCTTCCTGGACGGAATTGGTGATATACAGACCGAAAGGAATCGTTTTTTTGTTTTCCTTTAAAAGCCTCGCTACCTCGGCAATCATAAAGCCCCCGATTCTGTTGTCCAGCGCACGGCACACAAAATACCGGCCGTTCATTTCAAAGAATTCATCCGGATAAGTGATCATGCAGCCCACATAAATCCCCATATCTTCGACTTCCTGTTTGGTGGTTGCCCCGCAGTCGATGAAAATATTTTCAATTTTCGGGGTCGGTTCGTTCTGATCGGTTCTTGTATGAATGGCGGGCCATCCGAAAACGCCTTTTATAATTCCTTTCTCGCCGTGAATATGAACCACCTTAGACGGAGCGATCGTCTGATCGGAGCCTCCGTTCCGGATCACATAGATTAGGCCGTCATCCGTAATATAATTGACATACCACGAAATTTCATCAGCATGGGCTTCAATCACCACTCTAAATTCAGCATCAGGGTTGATGATTCCGTAGCAGGTGCCGTAATGATCCACTTCCACTTTATCAACGTAAGGACGGATGTAATCCATCCATATTTTCTGTCCTTCATGTTCATATCCTGTTGGAGATGAAGTATTTAAATATTTCTCTAAAAATTTCAAAGATTTCTTCTCAAATTTCATAAAAAAGGAATGATTTTTGCGTTTAATTTTTGTTATAATACGTGTAAAAATAATGAAATTTAGTAAGATTATTTGTCTTTTCCTTTTCTTTTTTGGGGTGAGCATTTTCGGTCAGAAAGATTCTGTCATTGCAAAGCCATTAAGCCAATATCCTCAGGAATTGTTGAAAACAGATGAATTCGGAAATAAATATTTTTATGATGAACGGCAGAAGGCAAAGATTTACGAGATCAACGGAGAGACGGTAGTGGTGATGGATGAGCTCGTTTTACTGAATAAGCCGAAATTCAATAACCAGCTTGACAGAAATTACTATTACTTCCTTAATAAAAAACTATACCGGGTTTATCCGCTGTTTCTGACCGCTTTGCAGCAATACCGCGATATCCAGGGCGAAATGACAAACATGGATGATAAATCCAAAAGAAAATACATCCGCGACCGCCAGAATATCCTGGCAGACCAGTACGAAAAACAGCTTAAAGATCTTACGACAACCGAAGGACAGGTTTTTGCGAAGCTGATGAACAGGGCGACCGGCAAGAATGTTTATGAAATCATCAAAGAATTGAGAGGAGGCTGGAGCGCTTTCTGGTGGAATGTAAAAGGTAAAATGGCTGATATCGATCTTAAAGACCAGTACAACCCACACAGGAACCGTACGGATGAATATCTGGAATCATTGCTCCAGTCCAACTGGAATTCCGGTTATCTTCAGCCTTATCCCGGGGCAAACGCCTTTAGAGTATCCAGATAAATAATATACATATAAAAATTCCTGTAAGCATTTACAGGAATTTTTCTTTTAATTTATCAAAAACAATCTGATCTACCGGTAGCGGAAACGGATTGTCCTGCCTGTCGATATCCACCCATTCCGTTCTTTCGATACACGGATCTAAAATCAGGAAATCCTGTTCGTTGATGATATTGACGATATAATAAATGGTCAGTAGTTGTTCATTTTCCCTGAAACGGGATACGAGAAAGCCTTCCTGGGTATACAGATGTTCTACGATTTCTATTTTTACATTCAGCTCTTCATCGAATTCCCGGTGAAGGCATTCTAATAATCCCTCTCCAAATTCCAGTCCGCCGCCCGGAAATTTCATTAAAGGTTCTCCTGCATATTCTTCAAACAAAGTCAATACTTTCTTATCCTTCACCGCACAGGCATATACCCTGATGTTGATCTTGTCTATCATAACTAATAATTTGTAAGGCTAATGTAGGAATTTTACATGAAACGGGCGGAATGATAAAGGCAGGAAGTTGAAAGCCTTGCTATTGGTCCGATTTACTGCGTCGTAATATTAAACAAGTCTTTGGATTGCAAAGGACTTGTTAGAATATTGTCTATGCTATTATCGTTATTCGAAATTGGTTTTAAACCCTATCTACTGATGACCTTCTTTTATTTACCAGTAAATATTGAATATAGAAATTCCAACTGATACCCAGACAGCCGTAAACTTCCGGCTTCCATTCTATAACTTCACCGCATTGATCATTTCCCTTTTTCCCGGAGGGCCCTGTTTCTTTTCCACCTGGAAATTCAGCTCCTGAAGGACCCTTCTCACGCTTCCTTTTGAGGAGTAGGTCGTTAACAAACCGTTAACCGCCATTTTGTCAGAAACCATTTCAAACAGGGGCTTTTCCCAGAGATCGGGCTGTACCCGCGCGCCGAAACAATCGTAGTATACCAGGTTGATTTTTGGTAAGTCTGTGTTTTTCAGGTTAAAGAAGTCGC
>JAKOOG010000316.1 GCA_022701545.1 Weeksellaceae bacterium
CGGCCTGGGTGGAGGCTTCCAAACTGGCGATGGATGTGATGAAAAAGTATATGGATAAGGATAAAGGAACTCAGCTTAACTATGCTTCCCAATACGCTTCCGTAGCCAACTACTGGAAAAACAGACAAGGTACGATTGATGCCGTTATTAAAAACGGAACGATTGAAGACAAGAAGAAAGTGGAAGAGCGTTTCAAAACATGGGCGGTACAGCCGGCCAATGTAATGGAAAACGAAACGGTTCTGGAAGATATCGGAATCTACTACAAGCAGACCTCAGACCGTAATGTGGAGCGGATGTACATGACGCAGCTTTCCAGAAATTCAAAATATTTCACCCTGGCCTTGCAGGTGGGAAGTGTTCTTCAGGCATACGCGAAACAGGATATGGCCGGAAGGCTGGCTATGAAGCCGAAAGTGGATGCGGCTCTGAAAACAGCTTATGAAAACATCAATACCAAACTGGAAGGGGAAATGATGAACTCTATGGTAAACCTTTACCAGACAAGAGTAAACAAAGAGGTGGCTTCTGAAACCATTATGGGACTGGATGCCAACAACCTTTCCAATATTGCTTATTCTTCGATCTTTGCAAACAAAACATCAGCAACGAATTTCGTACTGAATCCTGATATCTTAAAATTGGATGCCGATCCGCTTTGGAAAATTGCCAACGGAATTGTGGCTGATCAAAGGGCTTCTGCAGAAAGATTTGTGAAAATCGACGATAACTTTGCGAAAAACAACAGATTGTTCTTAGCAGGATTAATGAAAGCAATGCCTGAGAAAAAATTCTATCCGGATGCAAACTCTACCATGAGACTGACATACGGAACCGTAGATAAACTGCCAATCCGGGAAGACAGAAACTATTTCGGGGTTACCGATAATTATTATACGGACATGACCGGTCTTGTAGGAAAATACAAGAAAGGAGACGAGGAGTTTGATCTTCCGCAAAGAGTGATCGACCTTTACAACCTGAAAGATTTCGGGCAGTATGCCGATGCGAAAGGCTATATGCCGGTGAACTTCCTTTCCAACAATGACATCACCGGCGGGAACTCCGGTTCTCCGGTAATCGATGCCGACGGAAACCTGATCGGGATTGCTTTCGACGGAAACAGCGAAGCATTGAGCGGAGATATCGTTTTCGAACCGGAATTTCAGAAAACCATCAACGTAGACGTTCGTTTTGTTCTGTGGACCATCGACAAATATGCCGGTGCAAGAAGACTGATCGACGAGTTACAGTTGGTAAAAGACGAAAATACACCAGCCGATACCAAAACAAAAATGCCTAAGGCAGCCCCTGCCAAAGGAAAGAAAAAATAATCTTCACAGATATTTATTTAATAGCCGCGAGAGTTTTCTTTCGCGGTTTTTTATTGCTGAAATTGTTTTATTTTTAGCTGTTCTTTTATACCACTATTTTCTAATGAAAACAGAACCGGTACAATTTAAAGCCATTATCAAACAGAGCGGAACCATGAATGCGGCCTTTGTGGAATTCCCTTTTTCTACTGAAAAACTGTTCAATAAAAAAGGTCAGGTAAAAATTAAGGCCATTTTTGATGAGAAAGTCGAATATCGCGGAAGCCTGGCAAAAATGAAATCCGAGTGTCATATCTTAGGACTGACGCAGGAAGTCAGAAAACAGCTCGGGAAGACGTTCGGCGATGAGGTTTCGGTATTTTTACTGGAAGATCAAGAGGAGCGGACCGTAGAGATAGCAGAAGATATTGCTTTGGTTTTCAATAAAAATCCCGAAGCAAAAGTCTTGTTTAACAACATGAGCTATACCCATAAAAAAGAATACATCCGCTGGATAGAAGAAGCCAAGAAGCCCGAAACCCGGGAGAATAGAAAAGCTAAAATGATCACGATGATCATGGCAGGTAAGAAAGGTATTTAACCGTTAAAACTTTCCATTTCAACCGTCAGGAACTGTTGAGCACCTCCGTTAATTACTGTGATCGAATTTTCATTGTAATGAACCGTAACTCCTAAATCATTGATGACTTCCTTAAAATAGCCTTTCTCAAGATGGGTTGGAACAAGATTCTGCTGCCATGAAAACTGAGCGGACTGGCCTTTGTCGTTTCTTATCAGCAATACACCCAAATTATTTTTAAAATCTGAATGTCGAATGGATATTACTGTACTTTCACTAGGTGCAAAGGGTTTAGATAATATCATTTTGGAAATTGCCGGCTTCACATTTTCCAAATTAGAATTAAATATTTCTGCGGATGTTTTCATATCAATCGAGGGTTTTCCGCAAAAATGATTTCTTGAGGCGACAAAACTCGACGTATTATATTTTAATCTGACAAGAACAAAAGTCAGGAGTTAATTTTGCTTTGCAAGTGAATGGTGAATTTTAAATATGCCTAAAAATAGATTTAAAATTACTGTTCTCATAAGTAAGCGGTGCAAAATTTTAACCCTATATAAATTGGCGAAGCGTTATTGACCATTCACAATTGACAATCCACCTTTACGCATTCCAGAATTCCCGATCCAGGCTCCTGTACTGAATCGCTTCCGAAACATGGTGGGATAAAATATTTTCAGATTCTTCCAGATCGGCTATGGTGCGGGCAACTTTCAGGATCCTGTCGTAAGCCCGGGCCGAAAGATTAAGCTTTTCCATGGCCATTTTAATCAGGCTGAAAGAGGTTTCATCCAGCTGGCAGAACTGCTCGATTTCTTTTGGTCCGATCTGGGCATTATAACTGATTTTTAAATCTTTATAGCGTTCTCTTTGGATCTCGCGGGCAATAAGAACGCGTTTCCGGATGTCTTCGCTTTTCTCACCTTTCCGGCGTTCTGCCAACTGTTCAAATTCTACCTTCTGCACTTCAATATGAATGTCGATGCGGTCGAGAAGCGGCCCGGAAAGCTTATTCATATACCGTTGCATTTCAAAAGTAGAGGAAGTGTTGTTCGGATCATCGGGAAAGAATCCGCTCGGGCTCGGGTTCATGGAGGCCACCAGCATAAAGCTTGCGGGATAATTTACCGTAAAACGCGCCCTTGAAATGGTTACTTCCCGGTCTTCCAACGGCTGGCGCATCACTTCCAGAACCGTCCGTTTAAATTCCGGCATTTCATCCAGAAACAAGACGCCGTTGTGAGCCAGTGAAATTTCTCCGGGCTGCGGATAACTTCCGCCTGTATATTTGCAAAGTAAATGCAAAATAGAATGGCAAAATCATTAATATTCGCATCTACTTTGCAAATATTTTTGCGTAGTAAGTGCGAACAATTTTAATTTCTTACCTTAGATGAAACAAATCATACAAAATAAGGTGAGAAAAATCGGATTAAAGTACAGCTCACTTTCCGGAAGCTTTTTTAGCGCGAAAAATAATAAGGAAGTTCAGTTTGAATCTTCTTTAGAGAGAGATTTTATTTATCTACTCGAAATGGATTGGATTATAGAGTCTTATCATGAACAGCCTATAACAATACATTATACTGATTCTGAAGGAAAGCAACGTTATTATACCCCTGATTTTTTATTTTACTGGCACCATCGTTTTTCTTCTCAGGGTTCGAAACCTGTCTTAGTTGAAATAAAGTATGAAGATGATCTAAAGAAAAAAGCATTAGAATACCAGTCTAAATTTACAGCTGCAGAAGAGTTTTGTAAACTCAATGGATATGAATTTAAAATACTGACAGAAAACGATATTAGAACTGAATATTTAGAAAATTGCAAGTTTCTTTATAGGTATAAGAAGAATAATTTTGATCACAACCATCCCGATATTCAGCTCTTACTAAAAAACATGTGTGAATTGGTTTGTACAACACCAAAAGAGCTAATACAAATTAGTGCAAAAGATAAGTACAAGCAAATGGAACTTATATATTATATGTGGTATATGGTTTCAAATAAT
>JAKOOG010000324.1 GCA_022701545.1 Weeksellaceae bacterium
CCGTTTACGGTAAAAGATTCTATCGACACCTCCAATGTATTGACGCAGAGGGGATCGCCTATTTTTAGAGGACGGATGCCGCATACGGATGCCACCAGTGTGGCGAGAATGAAAACGGCCGGAGGAATTTTACTCGGGAAAACCAATCTCCCTGAATTTTCTTACTGGATCGAGAGTGATAATTTACTGAACGGCCGCACCAATAACCCATGGAATCTAAGCCTGACTCCCGGAGGCTCAAGCGGCGGCGAATCGGCAGCTGTTGCAGCAGGCCTGTCACCGATCGGACTGGGTACCGATCTGGCCATCTCCGTCCGCGGACCCGCTGCACAGACCGGCATTGTTTCTTTAAAAGCCACCCATGGAAGCATTCCGATGACGGGAATCTGGCCCCGCGTTCCCCGCCGGTTCTGGCATGTAGGACCGATGGCAAGAAGCATCCGCGACCTTGCTCTGGCATTTTCCGTATTATCGGGGCCTGATGGACATGATGGATTTGCATCTGGTCATGGCCAACCAAATAATCGTCAGGAAAACGTATCAGACCGCCCGCTCCGGATAGGATGGATGACAGGCCCTGGTTTCGGGCCGGTAGATCCCGAAGTTGCCGACGCCGTAAAATCGGCGGCCCTTGCCTTGCAGGCATTGGGACATACGGTAGAACAGGTTGAAATCCCGGCGCTTGAAAAGGATTTTGCCTTAGAGGTATTTAATCGCATCCATGTCATGGAAATGAAAGCAGCATTCCGACAGGCGACCGCAGGAAGGAGTGAAGATGAGATTTACAAAATGGCAAGAACGATGCTTTCTTTACCGGATACTTCCATGCAGGATTACCTTGATGCCGAGCAGGCAGCCGAGCGTATAAGAGATGGTTTTGCAGAATATTTCTTCCAATACGATGTGCTGTTGACCCACGTCCTGCCTATTCCGGCGTACAAGCATGGAGAAGAACGTTTTGTCATCAACGGGGAAACCGTTGACGCCACTTATCTTCAGGGAGCCACCGTCCCTTTAAACATCACCGGACTTCCCGGGATATCCATGCGGTTTGGAACCAGCCATGAAGGATTGCCGATCAATGTACAGATTGTGGGAAGCTGGCATGCGGAAACCACCATCCTGCATGTGGCATCATTGCTTGAAAGTGCCGGCTCCGTTTCGGACCTTCAT
This sequence comes from Weeksellaceae bacterium, assembly GCA_022701545.1. Taxonomy (GTDB): domain Bacteria; phylum Bacteroidota; class Bacteroidia; order Flavobacteriales; family Weeksellaceae; genus Chryseobacterium. The sequence continues at coordinate 1,174 of JAKOOG010000324.1, forward strand.
CCTGCCATTTAAGACCGTTTAAATAAAAAATTGAATCTTGAGGCCTGATAAAATCGTCAGGCCTTATTTTTTATGATGCCCTCTTTCCTGATCCGGCTCAATGTTTCGCGCGACATCCCGAGATAAGAGGCTACCATATACAAAGGGACTTTATTAAAAACATTGGGATACGTCTTTTGGAATTCGATATATTTTTCTTCTGCCGAACCGCTGATCAAGGAAAAGATCCTCCGCTGGGCGGCTTCATAGGCGCGTGCCTGCAAACCCTCTTCAAATAATTTAAGTGCCGGAATTGCCGACATCAGATGTTGCCAGGTTTCTTTTGTCCAGAGGATGACGGTGCTTTTGGAGAGCGCCTCTATATTATACAGAGACGGTGTGCTGTTGTTATAGCTTTCCTGGTCGGTCATCCACCAGTTCTCAATACCGAAGCGCATGGTATGATCCGTGCCGTCTTCCCCGAAACGGTACAACCTGAAGCATCCGCTGATGATAAAACAGTTGTAATTCCAGACTTCCCCATCATGCAGGAGCGATTGTGATTTCCGCAAGGTACGTTCCATTCCTGCCTCACGGATCATCCGGATCTGATCTTCGGAAATGTCTGCAAATTGTTCCAGATAAGTTTTAAATGGGCTAAACATAGCTGTAAAATTATTAAATTGTGTTGAACGAAGCGGGATTTCTGTTAATTTTCAATCATATTTTATAGTTTCACCGTGTATCAGGCATTTGTTTCCTTTATCTTCCATCATAGTAATGATGATCTATGTTCAGCACAAATCCTTATGATTTTTGCAGTACAAAAGATAGGTTACTTTTCCGCTGACACCCTTTCCGCGATTAGCCATGCGGCATCCAATGATATTGAGAAATTTTATAATTTGGGTATTTACTTATATAAATTACATAAACCGGTTAAAAATTACCGGTAAAATAAAATTCAGTAGATCTGAAATTTATTTTCACTTTCCAATTCAACCGGAATATTGTAAAAATAGGATTATCAATATTTTACCTTATACTTATACCGTATCCCTGCAAGCTGCTCATTTTCAAAATAAAAAACCAAAAAATACTTTTTATTCTGCGTCATCTTTATGGGCAGTGTCCATTTATTAGTATAAGTGCTGCACAACTTTTCCTCCCCGAATAATTCCATTACTTCAACCTTTGTTTTTCCACAAATTGTATGGTCATTAAGCACCTCTTTTACCGGTACTTTTTTATTATATACCCACACATTGTGAAGCCGATTATCGGGATATTTAAAAAACTTCTGTATAATATTGTTCATAATAAGCATAAGATCTGTTTCCGCTTAATAAATCCTGTTAACCAAATAGGGAAGAATTGAGATTCGACTGATATTGACTTACTTCCAAAATGTCCAAACTTTCCCGTTGAAGACAGCCAGCTGCTTATTAACCGTATCATACACCATCATTCCCGGTGATGGATTAATAATATTAAGATGCGGGCTTGCAACCTTAGGCAATACCATGGCCTTATCAGAAGCTTCCAATACTAAAATTCCCGGAGTTGAACTGAGAGTTCCGATAGCCATTTTAGCATTTGCGTCTTCAGCAGCGCTGTTTTGAATCAAAGTACCATCTACACCCGTTAACGGATCAACAGTAGTTCCTGCTGCATCCACAGAGAGATCCTTCCATGCAGATGCATATTTGATTTTCATTTTTTTATCTGCAAGATCGTAGATCATCGTTCCGTTTACTGCTCCGGCTACTGAAGCCGCAGAAGTTACCCACGGTAAAATGATGCCCCTGTTTGCCGTTCCGAATTCTAAGGAAACTGCCGGTGAGGAAAGCGTTGTTTTACCAATAGCAACCTGGGCCGAGATCATTCCGGAAAAAATAGTGACTGCTATGATGAATATATTTTTCATTTTATTAAACGTTAAATTGTAAATTAGTTTACAGGGCAACTTTGTGTATTAAGACAAGACCATCCGGCAGGAGTACCTGTTGTATTAACCTGCAGGCAATCCACAGTCGTATTGTATACCATCATCCCTTCAACCAGGTTTGCGGCAGGAATCGCTGAGATTTGTACGGTGGTAAGTCTGTTGATTACAAATCCCTTGGTCTTGGATTCCAGCGCTGTCCAGGCTCCATTTCGTACCATCGGCCAATTCGCATTATTCGCGCCGGCTCTCCCAAGGGATGTAATACCCTGTAAGGTACTAAGAACCGGTCCACCGGTAGTAACCACCGGCTTGTAACAGTAGCATGCTGATACGGAAGCATTTTCAGAATCACCGATCCCCTGTCCCTGGGTTCCTGATGTATCGGCCGCACCGCCTGCATTTACCTGGACTGGAACACCGTTTACATTTACACAATTCGTAGCATTGCATAAGTTCTGGTTGGCTGCTGAAGAACCTGTTCCTGCACTAAGGCCTGCATGCGCATTGACAAGCATGCTGTAAGCGACGTTTTCATCACCTTCCATTGCATCCAGACATCCGTCATTATCGGAATCCAGATCCAGACGGTTTACAATTCCGTCGTTATCTGCATCTGCCATGCAGTTGACGTTGTATACTCCGAAAATAATTCCATGCGGGTCATTGTTCCCGGTCAGGGTCATGGTTAATGAAGCCACATCGGCAGGCATAAGGAAAAAGGTATATCCCTGTGGTGTACTGAAAGGCATATTGGTCGTAAAGGTCGTTCCGCTCACGCCCGGCGTCGTGGAAACAACACCGTCTAATAATGAATAGACTCCTGTATTAAACACATTGGCATTGCCGGCAACCGTTAATGGAACCGAAAACGTATCGGTAACGGAAGTATTCTCCCCTCCCAATCCGGCAATACCTATAATATACTGGTACCTGTTATTATTTGAGCTTAATGAGTTTGCGGATACTCCGAAATTGATATTTAGGGTTCGTGGAACTGTTCCCACAATATCTAAATAAGTAGTAGGAAAGGAAGAAGTCTGTGCGCCGTTTACCGTAATGGCCGTAGAAGATACCGGGGGAGTATATATTCCCCATCCGTTCCCTGTTCCGGAGGTTTTTGTAACCGTAACGCCACCTCCGGGTAATGTGGCTCCGCCCGGCGGTACCAGGGGAACGACCGCTGTATTGGTATTCGATAAGCTGGTAGCGGTAGCCGATGAAACGGAAGCCATGGTTACCGTAGCAGCGCATCCTTCCGCGCTGTCCAGAATTCCATCATTATCATCATCGAGATCTGCACTGTCCAGCACGCCGTCTCCATCGGAATCCGCATCGATAAAAGCTTTGTAGGAGCAAGTCGTCGTACTTCCGTTTAGATCCACGGTTAACGTCCGGTATCCTCCCTGCCCCGTTCCGTTATACGTTAACGGTACATCAATAAACTGGGTATTGGTATTTATCGAAGCGGAATATGCAGGATTGGTAAAATCCGTACCGGTAACATTTATCGTATAAGTCCCCGGAGTATATACATTCGAAATCGGAATTCTCAGGGTTCTTGCGGAAGATGTCCCGGCTACGTAAGGGGTAGTGCCCTGCAATGCCATCGCTCCACAGGTAAAAACAAAAGGCTGGAAATAGTCGACGGATGCCAAATCGATGTTGGATAAGCTTAAATTGGCAACATTATACTGGGTAAGGTATTCTGATACCCCTGTATTGATATTGATCCTGTAAATTACGACATCGTTGTCACCGTTTCCGGAACTCAAAAATACATAGCCATTGAGATAAGCTGTTCCCCGTACATTTCCTACGTCATTGGGCGTGCTGGTATTAGCATCTGCATTTCGGACACCTACCGGTCCGGAAATAGTTGCGATCTGAGTAGCCGTTGCTGTGGTGGCGCTGGTAATTGCGATACGGTATAAATATCTGGTATAAGTAGTTCCGGAAAGATTTTGCAGAAGCGTATATACATTATTCTGGTAATCATAAAACGTGTCACTGGCAAAGATCGTGGAAGATGTAGCATTCCATATAGCATCACCGGTAATGACCATTGGAGCTGATGAAACCGTAGGATAAAGCCTATAAAGGTTTTTACCGTTAAATCCGAATGCCTGTCCGAAGTACGGGCCAAGCACATTATTTGTACCGATCCCGCCGATCCCGACAGGCAAGGTAAGCCCGGTGGAAGCTCCATTTTTTAGCAGAGGGCTACTGGACGGAGTATTGGAATTTAAGAAAACCAAAGGACGGTTGGGTTGCGTATCATCATAACCAACAGCCAGATTGCTGACTGAAGCACCGTTATTGCTTCCGTAATAGGCAGGGGTCGCTATACCTGCAGGCAAAGCAGCTGCAACCGCAGAAGGTGTTGAACCGGTAATGTCATACACAAAACCTGTACCGGCAGAGGACAGATAAAGCTTACCTGAACTCTGGGAAAAGATTGAATTATTTGCTGTAAATACCAGCAAAAATGACGCTAAAGCATAAAAGCGGCTTTCTTTTTTTCGAGCCCTTCGAAAAAAGATGCTCACTGAATTTACGATCCAGTCTGAGTTTTTTATAATCATTAGATTTTTAATCATGATGGGGAATATTATTTAAATAAATTTCTTATAGATTTTTACGCAAAAATGTTTTATATATGACTATTAAGTTCTCCACTCTAATAGATAAAATCAGATATTTCGAAATTTTATTCTACTTTCAGGATATGTTAATTTTTAACATAAAATAATTACCTTATTCCATTTATCTCTTCTCAAAATCCTTCTTAGTAAATGCATATACCATAAAATTGAAATCGGTATCTAATATTGACGAACAATATCAGGAACAGCGAAAAAGGAACCTTGAAATTTGTATTGGGAAAAAAACAGTAACTATGTCTGGCCGCTTAACATTCTGCCAGCATACTTGGATAATCTGTTTAGGAAATAAATATAAAAAGAGTCTTCATACTTAATTTGGAACGCCGGCTTATTCGCAAAACAATTCTCTACTAAAAATGCAATGAGATATTTTATAATTAATAGCTTGTCCGTTGAGAAAATTAATATGTAATTTCTTCTTATACAATCCAAATAGATAATTAGACAGGACATAATTAGCTTCCTTTTGCTCCTTACCGTCCGGAACCGTAATCTTGTAGAATTCCTCGATTTCACACTTGATAAGATGTAAAAAATTGTTTTTATAATAATCCATAATGATTATCTTAATGAGTTATACTTTAATTTATTTTTAAGCGATCTGAATGCAACGTTTGACATTTCAGCTAACATAATGAGCAGCAAAATTGCTAATGAAATTTTCTGCCGAATGAAACTATTGGTTCATTAATAATCTAACATTTAGAGTTACTGTGTGCTGAGCATTCAGTAATAAATCCTGCAAAAGCCAAAGCGGAAAAATTATTTTTTATGATGTAAATACTATTTTATTATAAAGCTGTTGCGGTATACGTTACGGTTTGTGTATAGGTTCCGGCCGGTTTCCCTAAAATGTCAGAAGATGATGATTTTGCTGCCGGAATGGTGTAGTCCAGATTTAGGGTTAATGAACTTCCAAGCGGAGCATTTGCTACCAAAGTCTGATCTGTTGCAGATAAAACGACATTGTTTTTTGTTCCACCCATGGTTCCGGCGGCGGTAGAAGGCTTAATGATCAGAACATTTACGGGGATTACGTTGGT
>JAKOOG010000328.1 GCA_022701545.1 Weeksellaceae bacterium
CCGGCGGCGGCTATTTCTTTGCTACATATATGGTGGATGCTATCGATCAGGTGAAGCAGTATGACAAAAACGGGAAACTGGTAAGGGAAATTATGCTTCCGGGAAAAGGAAACGTTTCAGGATTCGGCGGAAAAGAAAAAGAGAAGGAACTCTATTTCTCATTCAGCAATTACATCACGCCGGGCACTACCTATAAATTCAATGCCGATACCGGGAAATCCGAAGTCTATCAGAAGCCGAAGGTGAAATTCAATCCGGAAGATTATGTTTCCGAGCAGGTTTTCTATACTTCAAAAGACGGAACGAAGATTCCGATGATGATTAATTATAAAAAAGGAACGAAGCTCGACGGCAAAAATCCGACCATCCTGTATTCCTACGGAGGATTCAACATCAGCCTGCAGCCTGCTTTCTCTGTGGTGAATGCCATCTGGATGGAAAACGGCGGAATCTATGCCGTTCCCAACATCCGCGGCGGCGGGGAGTACGGTAAAAAATGGCACGATGCGGGAACCAAACAGCAGAAGAAAAACGTATTCAACGACTTTATTGCCGCCGGGGAATATTTACAGGCAAAAGGCTACACTTCCAAAGAATACATGGCCCTTTCCGGAAGATCGAACGGCGGATTGCTCGTCGGTGCTACCATGACCATGCGTCCCGACCTGGCGAGAGTGGCTTTCCCGGGAGTGGGCGTTCTGGATATGCTGCGGTACAACAAGTTTACGGCCGGTGCGGGTTGGTCATACGATTACGGAACCGCAGAAGACAGCAAAGAAATGTTTGAATACTTAAAATCGTATTCTCCGGTGCATAATGTGAAAGCGGGAACTTGTTATCCGTCCACGATGATCATCACCAGCGATCACGACGACCGGGTAGTGCCGGCGCACTCGTTTAAATTCGGGGCGGAACTTCAGGAAAAGCAGGCTTGTAATCATCCGATTTTACTGAGAATCGAAAAGAATGCAGGCCACGGAGCCGGAAGATCTACGGAGCAGGTGATCGGGGAAAATGCCGATCTGCTTTCTTTCGCTTTGTATGAAATGGGGATTAGAAATTTGAAAAAATAATAATGATTTCAATTTTGGTCCTGAATATTTTCAGCAGAGAAAAAATATTAATAATGAATAAGATTATAAAAATCAATAGAAACGGGCTTCAGCCCGTTTTTTTATGTAACCCAATCCTCCGGCTTCAGCCAAAATTTATTTTTAATCCGTCAACAGGTACATCTTATCGTTAAAATCCGTGCCGTTTTCAAAACAAAATCACACCAAAAGCAACCTTAAAATTAACACAAAATTATTATTCCAAAAATGCTTAATTTTAGCCATCTAATAAATCCGAAAGTATGAGAAGGGAAGTTCAGAATAAAACTCCTCAATTTAAGATCACTGAAAAAAAAACGGAAATTTATCCGTTTGAAAAAGACGGATTGTCGTTGAAATCCTCTTACAAAGCGGAGGATGTTAAGCACCGGGAATTGACACAGACTTCCCCTGGTATCGCACCGTATCTCAGAGGGCCTTATTCCACCATGTATGTCCAGAAACCCTGGACCATCCGTCAGTACGCCGGTTTTTCAACGGCTGAGGAATCCAATGCTTTCTACAGGAGAAATCTGGCGGCTGGGCAAAAGGGACTTTCCGTAGCTTTCGACCTGGCCACCCACCGCGGGTACGATTCCGACCACGCAAGGGTAGTGGGGGATGTCGGGAAAGCCGGTGTCGCCATCGATTCCGTGGAGGACATGAAAATTTTATTCAATGAAATTCCGCTGCACCAGATTTCAGTTTCTATGACGATGAACGGAGCGGTGCTGCCGATCCTTTCTTTTTATATTGTCGCCGCGGAAGAGCAGGGCGTTGCCCAGGAATTGCTTTCGGGAACCATCCAGAATGATATTTTAAAGGAATTCATGGTACGGAATACCTATATTTATCCGCCGGCCCCTTCTATGAAAATCATTGCCGATATCTTTGAATATACCGCACAGAACATACCGAAATTCAATTCCATTTCCATTTCAGGGTATCACATGCAGGAAGCCGGAGCGACACCCGTACTGGAAATGGCCTACACCCTGGCGGACGGACTGGAATACGTAAGAACGGGAATAAAAGCAGGCATGAACGTTGACGATTTTGCACCGCGGCTTTCTTTTTTCTGGGCCATCGGGATGAACCATTTCATGGAAATCGCAAAAATGAGGGCCGCACGGTACATCTGGGCGACCCTTCTGAAACAGTTTAATCCGCAAAACCCGAAATCCCTGGCACTGCGAACCCACTCCCAGACTTCCGGATGGTCTTTAACGGAGCAGGAACCGTTTAACAATATCACCAGAACGGCAATTGAAGCGTTATCTTCAGCATTAGGCGGAACCCAGTCGCTGCACACTAATGCATTGGATGAAGCCATTGCGCTTCCCACAGATTATTCGGCAAAAATTGCAAGAAATACACAGATCATCCTGCAGCAGGAAAGCGGAATCTGCGATGTCGTGGATCCGATGGGCGGGAGCAACCTGGTGGAAAGCCTTACCCAGCAGATGATCGAGGAAGCGATGAAATACATCGATGAGGTTGAACAGGAAGGCGGAATGACCAAAGCCATCGAAGCCGGAATCCCCAAAATGAGAATCGAGGAAGCCGCAGCCAGGAAACAGGCCAAGATCGACAGTGGGGAAGAATTCATCATCGGGGTCAATTCATTCCGGTCAGATTTAAAGCAGGATGCCATTGAAATCCTGGATATTGATAACACCGAAGTCCGAAGAAAGCAGATTGAAAGGCTCAATACCATCAAAGCAGAAAGAAGCCCTTCCGCCGTTGAAGAAATCCTGAATAGAATCAGGGAATCGGCCAGAACCGGCCAGGGAAACCTTCTCGCTTTATGCATCGAAGCTGCGCGCAGACGGGTGACCCTCGGTGAGATGAGCGACGCCATGGAAGAAAGTTTCGGAAGATACAAAGCCAACATCAGAACCATTTCAGGAGTATACGCCATGAACGCAGGAAAAAACGAATATTTTGAAAAAGCCCTGAACCTGACTCAGAAATTTGAGGAAGAGGAAGGTCGCCGGCCAAGGATCATGGTGGCCAAAATGGGCCAGGATGGGCATGACCGAGGAGCAAAAGTAGTGGCCACGGCATTTGCCGATATGGGATTTGATGTGGATGTGGCCCCGCTGTTCCAGACGCCGGAAGAAGT
>JAKOOG010000055.1 GCA_022701545.1 Weeksellaceae bacterium
ACCTGGACCAGTACAATTACAATTACGAAGAATATGCACTGGCCAAGTTCAGGATTACTGAAAACCAGGAGAATGACAATTTTTTCATCTATAACAAAGATGATGAAATGAGCAAAAACATTCTTGAAAAATTAGAAATAAAGGCCAGGATGATTCCTTTTTCTACCAGAGAACAGCTGGCAGAGGGAGGTTTCGTCAACGAAGACACCATAGAGGTAAAGCTGAAAGATGATTTCTCTATGAGAATTGATGAATTATCTCTTTTAGGAACCCACAATGTAGCCAACAGCCTGGCAGCATCGATTGCCGGTAAAATACTGGAGATCAACAATGAAAGTATCAGAAATTCATTAATGACCTTCCAGGCGGTAGAACACCGGTTAGAACTTGTAACCGAAATAGACGGTGTCAAGTTCATCAACGACAGCAAAGCAACCAATGTGAATGCTACCTATTACGCTTTGGAAAGCATGAAAACCCCGACCGTATGGATTGTGGGCGGACTCGATAAAGGAAACGACTATACCGAAATTGAAGAATTGGTCAAAAGAAAAGTAAAGGCTATTATCTGCCTGGGAATAGATAACGATAAGATTATCAACTTCTTTAAAGATAAGAAAGAATATATTTACGACACCTCAAGCATGGAAAAGGCGGTGGAAATATCGAAATCACTGGCTAAAAAGGGCGATACGGTTTTACTGTCTCCCTGCTGTGCCAGCTTTGATTTATTCAAAAGCTATGAAGACCGGGGTCATCAGTTTAAAGAGCAGGTATTAAAAGAAATCCGCTAACTACAAATAGCGAACACGAATTATGAACGAACAGGATACAGAAAACAGATTTGAATTTCTAAAGGGCGACAAAGTACTTTGGATGGTCATTCTTGTGATCTCCATTTTCTCTATTTTCCCTGTATACTCTGCCAGTTCGAATCTGGAATATATCGTCAACAACGGAACTACGACCGGTCACGTCATCAAGCATATGTTCTTTGTGGTCTTGGGACTGGGAATCATGAGAGTGGTGGGAATGATCAAATACGAGTACATCGGCAAGCTCAGCAGCATTCTGCTTGGCTTAATGGTCGTTTTACTGATTGTCACCATGTTTACGGGGCAAACCATCGACGGGGCAAGTGCTTCCCGCTGGCTGAAAATTCCCGGAACACCGATTTCCTTCCAGCCTTCCTCATTCGCCTTCCTGATGCTGATCATCTACCTGTGCCGGTATTTAACCAAAAAGATTACCCGCGAAAGGCTTCCGATCGAAAACATCATGTACATTTTCGGGCCGATCTTACTGGTTTTTGTCCTGGTGGCCAAAGACAACGGTTCTACGGCATTGATGATCCTGATGGTTTCCGTGATCGTGCTCATCATCGGACAGCTGCACTGGAAATACATTGCCGGGTTTATTTCGGCTTCTTTCATTGCCATCGTCTTATTTTTAGTTGTTGCCCTGAATACCAACCTCATTGGCGGAAACCGGGTCCATACCTGGATGAGCCGGATTGAAACCTTTACCTCGAGCAAAGCCAAAACTGCCGATGTAGACGACGAAAGCGTAAAAGCCAAGAACTATCAGGTGATGCAGGCCAAAGCCGCCATCGTCCACGGGGGAATTACCGGAATGGGACCTGGGAAAAGCGCCTTGAAACAAATGCTTCCGCAATCCGCCTCCGACTTTATCTTCGCGGTCATTGTAGAGGAATACGGCGTTATCGGAGCTGTTTTTTTAGTCAGCTTGTATTTAATCATGATTATCCGGATCGTCATGATCGCCAGCAAGATGCCCGCATTTTTCGGTTCTCTGCTTGTGCTCAGCCTGGGCGTGATGATTTTTGTACAGCTTTCCGTGAACATTGCTGTAGCCGTCAATCTGATTCCGGTTACCGGTCAGCCGCTGCCGCTGATCAGCTACGGAGGAACCTCGATGCTGGTAACCTATCTGCAGTTGGGAATCATTCTGAACATCAGCTCCAGGATCCAGATCTATGATGAAGAAGGAATGGGTAAAAAACAAAGCATCGCCGAAATAAATGATATTGCTTAAAAAGAACAAATAAGAAATTTAAAATGGACCATCTTTCAGCCAATAGCCAGCAGCCAAAAGCCATCCGCGTATTATTATCGGGCGGAGGAACGGGAGGTCATATCTTTCCGGCTATTGCTATTGCCGATGAGATCAGAAAACGATATCCGAATACCGTTTTTCTCTTTATCGGAGCCAACGGAAAAATGGAAATGGAAAAAGTTCCGCAGGCAGGTTACCCTATCGAAGGAATCGACATTGCCGGAATCGACAGAGGAAATATGCTGTCGAATCTAGGCCTGCCTTTTAAGATCCTGAAAAGCCTGTCCAGATCGAAGAAGATCATTAAAAAATTCAACCCCGATTTTGCGGTGGGAACCGGAGGTTTTGCCAGCGGGCCGGCCTTATATGAAGCCAGCAAGCTGGGCATCCCGATTTTTATTCAGGAGCAGAATGCCCATGCCGGGGTAACGAATAAAATTTTAAGTAAAAAAGCAAAAGCCGTATTTACCGCTTATCCGAAAGTGGAAGGATTTCCGGCTGAAAAGATAAAGTTCCTGGGCAACCCGATCCGTGAAAATATTATTTCGGGGATGCAGGAAATCACTCAGGCAAAAGAAAAAATGGGTCTGGATAAAGATAAGCTGACCATTTTATCGGTCGGCGGCTCCCTAGGTTCAAGAACTTTAAACAACGGATGGAAAGACAACCTGGAAAACCTGAAACAAAAAGGCTACCAGCTGATCTGGCAGACGGGAAAACTGGATTACAGCGAATTGTCCTCCAGCCTTCAGCTTCCCGCTTCTATCCAGCTGAAAGAATTCATCAAAGACATGGAAACCGCCTATTCGGCAGCCGATATCATTGTTTCCCGCGCGGGTGCCATTGCCATTTCAGAACTGGCTGTGGCTCAGAAGCCGGTCCTATTGGTTCCATTTCCGTTTGCAGCAGAAGACCACCAGACCAAAAATGCCCTGAATCTGGCAGAAAAAAATGCAGCCCGGATGGTAAAAGATACGGAGATGAAAGATAAATTCTGGGGTACGCTTTCAGAGATTTGCGAAAATGAAGATATAAGGAAGGAAATGTCGGAAAATCTCAGGTATTTTGCCAAACCCAATGCGGCAAAAGAGATTGTGGATGAGATTTTTAAAGTAATATATATTAAATAAGTATTGCATACCAATATAAAAGTTAATATCAGGAATTCATGATAAAGCCTCTTAAGGTTTATTAAAAAGAAAGGTTATTTAAGATTTACAATATAAAATGAACAGTTTAAAAACATATCAGAATTTTTACTTCGTCGGAATCGGAGGTATCGGGATGAGTGCACTGGCACGTTATTTCCATGCCTCAGGCAAAAAAGTTTTGGGTTATGATAAAACCAATACCAAACTTACGCAGGCTCTGATGAATGAAGGGATCGATATCGTTTTTGAAGATGCCGTTGATGAAAAAATCACCCTGCTTCAAAAAGAAAATACATTGGTCATCTATACGCCTGCCATTAAGGCTTTAGGAATTTTGGATTATTTCAATGAAAATCAGTTTGAAGTATTGAAACGGGCGAAAGTTTTGGGCTTAATTACGGAAAATACCAATTGTATCGCTGTTGCAGGAACCCACGGAAAAACAACGACTTCTACGCTTGTTTCCCACCTGTGTAAAGAAGCCGACCTGCCTTTTTCCTGCTTCCTGGGAGGAATTTCCGAGAATTTCAAATCGAATTTCCTGTACAATGGCTCCCAGTATTCTGTGGTGGAAGCCGATGAGTACGACCGGAGTTTCCTGAACCTCTCCCCGGATTGGGCCGTGATTACTTCCACTGATGCCGACCACCTGGATATTTACGGGGATAAAAATACCATCGAAGAGGGATTCAGGCAGTTTGCCGCTTTAGTTCCTGACGATCGACAGCTGTTTGTGCGAAAAGGAATCGAAATCGGAAGACCGGCACTTACGTACGCCGTAAACGAAGAAGCCGATTATTACTCGGACAACCTGAGAATGGAAGGTGACCAGATTTATTTTGATTTCCATACTCCGTCTGAAACGGTGAAGGATTTCATATGGGATATCCCGGGCATCCACAACGTGGAAAATGCAACCGTGGCATTGGCGATTCTTCACAATGTAGGCGTGGATTTCGACACCCTGAAACAAGCCATTGCCTGTTTCAAGGGAATTAAAAGAAGATATACGAAACACCGCTACGAAAACGGTAAAATTTACATCGATGATTATGCGCACCATCCAACGGAAATCAATGCCGTGATCAGCTCGATCCGTACGTTCTACCCTGATAAAAAATTGCTGACGGTTTTCCAGCCGCACCTCTTCAGCAGGACAGGGGATTTTGCAGACGGATTTGCCGAAAGCCTCAGCCAGTCGGACGAATTGATTTTACTGGATATTTATCCCGCCAGAGAAATTCAGGAAAATTTTCAGGAAATTACTTCCGAATGGTTGTTAAAAAAAGTAACTTTAAATAAAAAGGAAGTTTCAGCATTAAGTGAAGCCCTCCATAAAATAAAAGAAAAAGATTTTGATATCCTTCTCACCATAGGTGCCGGAAACATCGATACCCTGTATGATCCGGTATGTGAATGGATAAAGAATAAATAATTAACGCGGCGAGTGCAAGGAATTTTTAAAAGCATAATCAATTTCGTTTGCAGCTAAGTGAAACGCCTTTGCGAAAATAATATAATGCATCGTAGTAAATAAATCTTAGCGAACATAGCGTTAAAGAATAAAACAAATGAAAATTAAATACAGAATATTAAAAATTGCCGTTACAGTGATCATTCTCGGGTTCCTGCTGAGTTTCTCTTTGAAGAAATTCGGGGGCCAGAAGATGACGGACAATCAGATTTCTGTAAAGATGAATGAAAAAACACCGGTGTATTTCATCGATGAAAAAGACATCCGTGAGATCGTAAAGAAGGAAAACCCATCCGGAAAAGTGGGCGACCTGGATATTCCGTTACTGGAAAAGAAAATCAGTAATCTTCCGGCGGTAGACAGCGCCAATGTCTATTTGAACCTGAATGGAAAGCTGAACCTCGACATCAAACAGAGGGTTCCGGTATTCAGGCTGAACAAAGAAGGAAGAGACTTTTATGTGGATGAAAAAGGCATTGAATTCCCGATTTCGAAAACCTATTCGCATCCGTGCATGCTGGTGACCGGAAATGTAAAAAAGGACGAATACGAAAAGCTGGCGGAACTGGTGGAGAAAATCGACAAGGATGATTTCAGCAAAAAGTATTTCATCGGAATCTCCAAAGACCGTAATGGGAATTACAACCTCCTGACCAGTGAAGGCCATTACAAAGTGGAAATCGGAGATCTGGATCACATTGATTTTAAAGTGAGAGGATTTAAAACCTTCGTAGAAAAATACCTGGTGTATCAGGATCCGGAAAAATACAGCATGGTCTCCGTGAAATACCAGAACCAGATCGTAACCACTTTAAATCCTTATTTTAAAGAAAACGACAGCATTCTGCAGGCCGGCAACAAAGAGCTGGCAAAAACACCGGCCCTGGCGGTAAGAAAAACGGAAGCTCAGCCTAAAGTAACAGAGCATAAAACAGGCTCCAATCCGGTGAAACCTAAAGAGCCGACAAAAAAGAAAACTGTAGCCAAGCCCAGAGAAACTAAAAAACCAGAAAAAAAACCCACGGCTGCAAAGCCGAAAAAAAAGGCAACCGTTAAAATAGAATAAAAAATCAAATCGATATAAAATGGAAAATCAAGAGTATTCAGTAGGTCTGGACATCGGGACAACGAAAATTGTCGCGATTGTCGGAAGGAGGAATGCGCACGGGAAGATAGAAATTCTCGGTGTAGGAAAGGCGAAAAGTCTTGGGGTTCACAAAGGTATTGTGAACAATATTTCGCAGACCATTAATTCAATTAAGGCTGCGGTGTCAGAGGCACAGTCCAGTGCAGGCGTTCCGATCCGTAAAGTAACGGTGGGAATTGCAGGAAAACACATCCGTTCCCTGCAGCATTCGGATTATATTATGCGTGAGCACCCCGATAAGTTTATTACAGACGACGACATTGAAGCATTAAAAGACCAGGTGAAAAAGCTGGTCATGCTTCCCGGTGAGGAAATTATCCATGTTCTTCCCCAGGAATATAAAGTGGATTCCGAGGGTGAGATTCAGGAACCTGTCGGAATGCACGGAAAACGTTTAGAAGCCAACTTCCATGTAGTGGTCGGGCAGATGGGAAGCATCCGCAATATTGCCAGATGCGTCCGTGAAGCCGGGCTGGAAATGGAAGCGCTTACCCTGGAACCGCTGGCATCATCCGAAGCGGTTCTTACCAAAGAAGAGAAAGAGGCCGGTGTGGCCATCGTAGATATCGGTGGCGGAACAACGGATATTGCGATCTTCAAAGACAATATTATCCGCCATACCTGTGTAATCCCTTACGGCGGCGGCATCATTACGGAAGACATCAAAGAAGGGTGCTCCATTATTGAAAAGCATGCCGAACAGTTGAAAGTAAAATTCGGTTCTGCGGTTCCGGAACTGGAAAAAGACAGTACCTATGTTACCATTCCGGGGCTTCACGGGAGGCCGGACAAAGAAATTTCTTTAAAGACCCTGGCACAGATCATTAATGCACGGGTAGAAGAGATTCTGGAAATGGTGAATACCGAACTAAAAGCCTATGGCGCTTTTGAACAGAAGAAAAAACTGATTGCAGGAATCGTCCTGACCGGTGGCGGTTCCAACCTGAAACACCTCCGTCAGCTCGCTAATTACACCACCGGTTTCGACAGCCGGATAGGTTTTGCCAATGAGTATGTAGCGAACGATAAAAATCAGTATCTTAAAGGCCCGGAATTTGCTACTTCGATCGGGTTATTGATGGAAAGTTTAAAAATCCGCGATAAAAAGCAGATTGCCGAAGCCCAACAGCCTGTTGAAGAAGAAGTTACACAGCAACCAAAGGCTGAGGCCTTAGCTGTTCCGGCGGAAGCTGTACAGCAGGCAGAGCAGCCGGAACCTGTTCAGCAACAGGAAACACTGCAGGAACAGCAGCAAAAAAGAGCGGCAAAACTGACTTTCGGGCAGTCGCTGATGGAAAAAGTGAAAAAATTTTTTGAAGAGGTAGAGTAAATTACAAATGAGAAGTGATAAGATGTGAATGATGCCTCAATTATCATTAATTATTAAAAAGAAAAGTTATGGAAAATATAGGTACACAGGGGTTTTCGTTTGATTTGCCAAAAGGAAATTCGTCGATCATCAAGGTAATCGGTGTAGGTGGCGGCGGAAACAATGCACTCAAGCACATGTACGAGAAAGGGATTCACGGGGTAGATTTCGTGATATGCAACACAGACGCTCAGACTTTAGATAATAATCCGGTAGCCAACAAAGTACAGTTGGGAACGACCATTACCGAAGGCCTCGGTGCCGGAGCAGATCCTGAAGTAGGGGAAAAATCTGCCATTGAAAGCATCGAAGACATCAAAGCGGCCATGGGTCAGAACACCAAGATGGTGTTCATCACGGCCGGGATGGGCGGCGGTACAGGGACCGGTGCGGCTCCTGTTATTGCTAAGGTAGCAAAGGACATGGGGATCCTGACGGTAGGGATTGTTACCGTTCCTTTTAGTTTTGAAGGCAAAAGAAGGCTGGAACAGGCAGAAAACGGCCTTGATAAATTAAGAAATAATGTTGACTCACTGATTGTCATCAACAACGATAAATTAAGACAGCAATTCGGAAACCTTGGCTTTAAGCAGGGGTTCTCAAAAGCCGATGAGGTATTGACGAACGCCGCAAAAGGGATGGCGGAAGTAATTACCGGTTACTTTGATGTAAACATCGACTTTAGAGATGCCAAATCCGTCCTGCAGAACTCCGGAACAGCATTGATGTCTACCGGAATTGCTTCAGGAGAAAACAAAGCCGAAGAAGCGGTAAGAAAAGCGCTGGATTCGCCATTGCTGAATGACAATAAGATTACCGGTGCCAAAAATGTGCTCCTGTTGATCAGAAGCGGTGCAGAAGAGGTAACCATGGACGAAATCGGCGTAATCATGGATCATATCCAGAAAGAAGCCGGACACACGGCCGATATTATTTTTGGGGTGGGTGCTGATGAAGAACTGGGAGATTCTGTAAGCGTTCTTGTAATTGCAACCGGTTTTTCAAATGACAACAAAAAATTTGCGGGACCTACTGAAAAAATCAAGATCAGCCTGAACGACAGTATGGAAACCCCGAAGGAATCGCCTTTTAAAACAAGAGACGAGAGGGAGTCTTCTTCCGATTACAGCTATGATTTTGGAGGGAAAAGCCTTTTCAGGCTGGATGACGAAGACAGCGACATGCCGCAGTTCGGAAGCACAGCTACTGAAAAAAAAATGACTATTGGCAACGAAGAGACTAAAACGGAAATAAAATTCTTTGATAAAGAGGAAGATACGGATGCTTCTGCTCACCAGTGGAGCAATGATGAAGAACAGGAATCTTTCAGTCTGTTTTCATTGGACGAGGAAACAGAAGATCCGAATGATCTGGAAATCGAATCGTTCACCTTTGATTTCGACAGTAAGAAAGATGAGCCGCAGCAAAGCAATTCTTTCACCAATTCTTATGCTGAGGAGAAGCCGGTGGAATTCAGCTTTTTTGTAAATGAGCCAAAGAATGATCCTAAATCAGATTACGGTCAGCCGAAAGCAGAATTGAACACTTCAAATGAAGTAAATCAGCTAACGGAAGAACCGCTTCAGAAAGTGGAACATTTTTTCCAGCATCTGAAAGAAGAGCCGGTGGTTGAAAATAAAACAGAAACCCAGACTCCGAAACCGGCCGAAGAAGAATTTACCTTCGTTAATAAAACCGTTGACCAGGAAAGGATTTTAGAAAGAAGAAATAAGTTGAAAGAGTTCAATTCCCGCTACCAAAGCTTTGACAGCTCCAGCGAATTTGAATCGGTTCCGGCTTTCAAAAGAAAAAATATTTCGATTGAAGGAAACAATGCTTCAGATCAGAACATCAATACCTATCTGTCTGATAATAATGGAAACATGCAGATCAGGGAAAACCGGTTTTTGAATAAGGACGTAGACTAAAAATATAACAATGTAGAAATGTACCAATGTAACAGTATTTATCACTTCGTTGGTAATCGTTGCATTGATACATTGTTAAATTAAAATCATGAGTTTAGAAAATACCATAAGCGAAGCTATAAAAACAGCCATGAGAGCCAAGGACAAAGTGGCTTTGGACTCTCTTCGTGCCGTAAAATCCCAGATTTTACTGCTGAAAACAGAAGCGTTAGGCGCAGAAGTTTCGCCCGATCAGGAAATCGCCATTCTTCAGAGGATGGTAAAACAGCGCAAGGATTCCCACGACCAGTTTGCCGCCCAGGGACGGAATGATCTTGCCGAAGTGGAAGAAGCACAGATGAAAATCATCGAGCAGTTCCTGCCAAAGCAGCTGTCTGCAGAAGAGCTGGAAACCGAAATGAAAAATATTATCGCTGAAACCGGCGCTGAATCCATGAAAGATTTAGGAAAGGTAATGGGGATCGCATCAAAATCTTTAGCCGGAAAATCGGATGGGAAAAGCATTTCCGAGATGGCGAAGAAACTGCTCTCCTAATCATTATTGATGGCTGATAAGTGATGATTGATAACTAATCATCGTTTAGCCGTATTTATTTATTGTTGGATATTCAACCTTTGCATATCGATTTGATTAAAGAAGCCCGGAATTTTAAGTTCCGGGCTTCATTTTTGTGTTCAGATTTTATTTAATCATTCTGTCATTGTTCAGGAATTCATCCTTTAAATAAAACCGAGGGAAATGGTAAACATTTTTTTCATAGACCACTGTTTTCAGAATCATTTCAAATTTACTATTATTTTACGGTTATTAACAGAATTAATTTACTTAAAATTAATTATTGTTATGCAATTAATATTCAATACATTTCATTTAACAAAAATACTGATAGTTTTTATATATTGATGAAAAGCAGGGAATTCCTTAAATTTGTACTTTACAAAAAATAAAAATATGTATCCACAAGATTTAGTAATGCCGATGAAGGCTGAACTTACAGATAAAGGCTTTGAGGATCTGACCACACCGGTTCAGGTAGAAGAAGCATTAAAACAGTCGGGAACCACGCTTTTGGTAATCAATTCCGTATGCGGATGTGCCGCAGGAGCTGCAAGACCTGGAGTTGTTTATTCTTTGACAGGAGATAAGAAACCTGATCACCTGACAACCGTTTTCGCGGGCTTCGATACGGAAGCAGTGACGGAAGCAAGAAAACATTTGGCACCATTCCCTCCAAGCTCACCTTGCGTAGCCCTTTTCAAAGACGGAGAACTGGTTCACATGCTGGAAAGACACCACATCGAAGGAAACCCTGCAGGGGCAATCGCTGCCAATCTTCAGGCTGCTTATGATGAGTACTGCTAAGAACAAACTTTAAATATCGGAACCGCTGCCCATGGGCAGCGGTTTTTTTCTGCAATTTCATTAATACAATTTTTATCCGCCATATTTATCCGCCGCACTTTTTCATTATCCTGTACGATCCTATGCAAAACACGTCTTAAACAATATAAAATTGCATTTTTACTTCAGAAAAAATTCCAGGAAAATTCAATTATTGTTATATTTGTTGGAATGGCAACGAAAGCACTTTTCAATACGGTGGTCAATTGGTTTATCCGTCAGCGGATGGATCAGATTCAGAATTTCATGAACCATCCCATTGAAACCCAGAAAGGTATCTTATTCTCCCAGCTGTTTCATGCCGAAGATACGGAATACGGCAGGAAGTATGGTTTTAATTCCATTTCCAGTTATCAGGATTTTAAAAATAAAGTTCCGATCGTCACCTATGAGGAAATGGAGCCATACATTGAAAAAGCAAGACAGGGACAGAAGGATGTCAGCTGGCCCGGTTACATCAAGCATTTCGCCAAATCTTCCGGAACAACGAACGCCAGGAGTAAGTTTATCCCGATTTCGGCCGAAAGCCTGGAATACTGTCATATGAAAGCCGGCAAAGATATGGTTTCGATCTATGCGAACAACCATCCTGAAAACCAGCTTTTCAATTATAAAAACTTACGGTTGGGCGGAAGCTCCGAGCTTTATGCCGATTTCAACACCAAATTCGGGGATTTATCGGCTATTCTGATCGACAACCTTCCGTTCTGGGTAGAAGTGACCACAACACCGAGCAAGAAGGTTTCTTTGATGGGAGAATGGGAAAGCAAGCTTAAAGCCATCACTTCGGAAGTGAAAAATGAAGATGTGGGAAGTATCCTGGGGGTTCCGAGCTGGATGATGGTGCTTCTGCAGCGGGTAATGAAAGAGACCGAATTCAACAATATTTCTGAGCTGTGGCCGAACCTGGAAGTATTCTTTCACGGCGGGATCAGCTTCAAGCCTTACCGAGAACAATACAAACAGATCATCGGCAAAAACATCAATTATTACGAGATTTATAATGCATCCGAAGGCTTCTTCGGAATCCAGGACCGGTCTGACAGTGACGAAATGCTCCTGATGCTGGATTACGGTATTTTCTACGAATTTATTCCGATGGACCAGTTTCATTCCTCAGACCCTAAAGTGGTAAATCTTGAAGAGGTAGAGGCAGGAAAAAATTATGCCATGGTGATTACCACCAATGGCGGCTTATGGAGGTACCTGATTGGAGATACCGTAGTGTTTACCTCCACCAACCCTTTCCGAATCAAGATTACGGGACGGACGAAGCATTACATCAATGCATTCGGGGAAGAGCTGATGATTACCAATGTGGAATCTGCCCTTACCAAAGCCTGCGAGGAAACCAATGCCGCGGTTTCCGACTTCACGGGAGCCCCTGTTTTCATGAGAGAAAACGAAAGCGGTGCCCATGAATGGATTTTCGAATTCTGTAAAAAACCGGATGACCTGGAACGTTTTACGGATATTTTCGATGATCACCTGAAATCCATCAATTCGGATTATGAAGCCAAACGCTACAACAACATTACGCTGAAAAGACCGATCGTGCATATTGCCAAACCCAATCTTTTCTACTGCTGGCTGGAATCCAAAGGAAAGCTGGGGGGACAGAATAAAGTGCCAAGGCTCAGCAACGACAGGGAATACATAGATCCTTTGCTGGAACTGAACCGATAAAATAAAAACCGCAGTGATGACTGCGGTTTTTTACGATTATTTTTTTAAATCTTCTTTCAGCTTCCTGGCGCCCTCTTCCACTTTCGAAGCCCCTTTGGCGGCAGCATCTTTTACATCCTGGCCTGCCTGATGAAGGTCTGCTTTCGCCTTATCTGCAGTTGCATCAATTTTGCTCTTTGCATCTTCTGCAGCATCGTCGATTTTCCTTCCCGTCTCATCGATCTTTGTCTGGGCATTTTCTTTTGCCTGATTGATCTTAGCCGTATCAACCCCCAATCCTGTTTCGGTAGTCGTGGTTGTGGTTACGGTTCCGTCTGCGTTTTCTACCTGTTCTGTCTTAGACTTGGATTGTGTACAGGATACCACCACTGCGGCGATCATAAGTCCTGATAAAATGCTTTTTTTCATACGTATTGAAATTTTTAAAATGTATTCTGGGTGTTATTGTTGTGTCTTTGTTTCGGTAGATAATGGTGCTTCGGCTGTTTTCAGCTTGTTCTTTTCTTCCGCTTTCTTTTCTTCTTCTACTTTATTCTTACTTTCTTTTTCCAGTTCTTCTTTCAGCTTCTTTTCCTGCTCCTGAAGTTTCAAAGCTTCCTTTACAGAATCCTGGTATTTCTGGGAAGACATCCTGATCTGGCGGACCACATCAACGGACGTAGCTCCACTTGAAAAGGAATCAATGGCCGTCGTATCATAATTTGCCCTCGGACTGTCTACAGGATAAAGGTCTGCCGGTTCTTTCTTGGAACAGGATAGCAGGAAAGCGGAAAAAACAAATGCGGCAGAAAGTAAATTTTTCATGGGAACTAATTTAACAGAAATTCTGCAATTACCGGATAATGATCCGACAATTGTACCGAATTATCTACTTTATAGCTTAATGGAATGATGGATTTCGAACTGAAAATATAATCAATCCTTAAAGGCACTTTATAGTCATGGAAACTGGAGGAATTGCCGTTTCCTGCCGCTAAAAAAGCATCCTGAAGATCTTTTCCCAGATTATAATATTCATAAGAATTCGGGACGGAATTGAAGTCGCCTGCCAGAATTACCGGATACGGGGAGAGATCGACCGCTTTTCTGATTTTTTTAATCTGATCTTCATGCGCTTTGAAGGTGGGCGTCATGTGCGAAAGAAGAGTGTTTATTTTATTGCCTTCCTTCCCGAAGCCGTCAAATTTAAGCATGGATTTTTGTAACCGGAAAGGCTCAAGATACACGTTGATAATCCGAATGATTTTCCCGTTGATATCTACGTCGGCATAAAAAGAATTTCCTCTTGATTTATCGGTAATCAGTTCTTCCTGTCTTACGATTTTATGTTTTGTTTTCAGAATCACCGAAGGGTATTTTACCATATCCTGTTTCAGGGCATGGTTGGTATCTTTTTCCTGCACCAGGATAATATCTGCATCCTGATCCATAATGTACTTCTTTACCTTGTCCCATCCCGACTCTCCGTATTTTACATTAAAAGTAATCACCTTGATATCCCTTACCGATTTTGTATTTTCCGTTTTGGGAGTAAAATTGACCCATCTTCTGATCGGATTGTAAAAAAGGAAAATGCCTAACACAAAAGCAATGGCAAATTTTTTTCTTCTAATGATCCAAAACAGGGTAAAAATAATATACAGGGAAATTAGATAAGGGAACCCCAAAGATAAGAGGTTAAGGACACTTAAAAGATTAGGCGGTACCCATGCATTCCCTAAGGTACACAGCAGCAAGACAGCAACAGCAATATGGGCAAACAACAATATCTGGCTCAGTTTCATTAAAACAATATAAGGTACCTTGGCAATTTCTGCAAAAATCTTACCATGGCCAAAATTTTAACGGTTTTTATGATCACTTTCCGAGCTTGAAAGTCGCAATAACCGGGAAATGATCGGAAATTTTCACAGAACGGTCTACCCGGTAACTGATTGTTTTAATTGATTTTGAAGTGAAAATATAGTCAATCCGGATGGGAAATTTATAATCGTGAAAACTGGTGGCACTTCCCCTCCCTGCTTCCAGAAAGGCATCCTGCAGCCCTTCCGAAAGATGGTAATACTCATAAGAATTCGGAACGGAATTGAAATCACCCGCCAGAATCACCGGATATGGGGAACTTTCCACAGCTTTTTTAATGACCTCCACCTGCTCTTGATGGATCTTAAAGGTAGGAACCAGCCTTTTAACAATGCCTTTTACCTTTTCCTCGTCTTCTTCGTTGTTTCCATTAAGTTTGACCATACTTTTTTCAAACCTGAAAGACTCAAGATGGATTCCAATAAACCGGTATATTTTCCCTTTAATTTCGATATCAGCCTGTAAAGCAGGATTAATAAACTCTTTATCACTCAGGCCTATCGACTGTATGTTGATTACCTTATATTTCGATAAAATAGTTAGGTCACCTTTAATAATGAGATTATACCCCGAAGACTTATAAGCCGTTCCCAGATCTTCCTGCAGAAGAATAACATCAGCCCCGGAATTTTTTAAATAATTTTCCACCTCGCCTTTTGCGTTGCCTCCCGATCTCGTATTGAAAGACATTACTTTCAGATCAGGCACTTCGTTCTTCACTGAAGAATAATTTACCCACCTTAAGACCGGATTAAAAAACAGCAGCCCCAGCAATAAGAAAACAAAGGCTCTTTTTTTCCAGCTGATAATCCAGAAAACCGTAAGTGCTACATATCCGGAGATCAATCCTGGAAACGCCAAGGAAAGTAAATTCAACCACGGAAAAACCTTTGGTGAAATATAGGCATTGAGAAGCATTCCTACTAAAAGCAGAAAAATCATCATGTGCAGTAACAAAAAAATAAGGCGGACGATCTTCACAGAATTTTAATTAAATCGGTATAAGTGTCTTTTCCATATTTTTGCCAGAATAAAGCCGACAATTGCTCCTCCAACGTGAGCCAGATGGGCAATTCCGCCTCCGTTGCCGGAAACGCCCAGGTAAATGGAACCGATAATGACCACCGGCAATACATATTTTACTTTTACCGGGATAGGAATAAACATAATGGCAATTCTCGCATCAGGATATAGGGTTGCAAAAGCCGCGATCACCCCAAATATAGCTCCGGACGCTCCTACCATCCGGCTGATTAATCCCAGATAAAGATTCAGCTCTTTTTCGTTATTAAGGTAAGGTACAGGATTAAAGCCGTACCGGCTTAAATCGGCACTTTCATAGATTTTATTGATATCGACATTGGAATTGGTCATAAGATCTGCGGTAAGCTGATGAATTTCAAAAAAGTTCCACAGATTGAACAGAAAAAAAGCACCTAAACCGCTCAAAAAATAAAGGATAAGGTATTTTTTATCGCCAAGCCTTTGCTCAAGGATCGGCCCGAAACTGTAAAGAGTAAACATATTGAATAAAATATGCATAATGCCGCCATGCATGAACATATGCGTGATAATCTGCCATGATTTGAAATTAGGCGAAAAAGGATAATACGCAGAAAGCAGGTCATTGAGCTGAGGCACAAAAAAAGAAACAACAAATACCACAATATTGATAATGATAATATTTCTCGTAAGAGGCGGCAAACTATTAAACATATCTTTTAAAATTTATTTTTAAAATCATTAAACGGAACTTCAAAAAAGCATCTTTTCCCATCCGGTAAAAACTCCGGGAAGCCCAAAGCCGTAAAATCCCGGATCAGCTGTTCCGCATCTTTTTTATAAATGAAATCGAACCTGGATTTAGACTGCATTTTGCTCCACTGGTTCTGGTAATACTGCATAAACTCCCCCTCCGACTTATACTCCAGGATATCAAAGAGATTTTCCAGGAATTTCATCACCTGGGTTTCTTTCAGGCCTTCGGGCACAGCATCAATCCTCAGCACACTTTCGTGGGCAATGCTCATCTCGAAGCCCAGTTCCGGAAGGTATTTTTTAATTGAGTGGTATTTCGCTTTCTCAATTTCATTCATATGGTATTCCAGAGAGAAGAGCAGCGAATGGCTGTTCGTAACTCCTTTTTTGGAGGGTTTTGTATTTTCCGAAACCCAGAGCCTGTGCATTCTGCCCAGGTCCAGCATCAGGGTTTTATCGCCTTTGTTGAAAAGCCAGTATCCGTTCGGCAGCCGCATCAGGTCTTCATCGAAGTCTTCATCTTCAAACAGGTTGATCTTTGAAGGTTCTGCTGTTGAAATATTCTGATGGTACATCTCCGTAAGATTTTGGATTTCGGTATGGGTGATCTCACGCTCTTCCAGGAAGGGATTATAATCCCGGTCTACGATAATCTCCGGCATCTTGATAACAGTATTTCCACCGCTGTTGCTTTTGCTTGGAAACGTTTTCTGCATCATATGATCCAGTTCTGGGTCCCTTTCAAAATCAAGGCTCGGAGAAACATTGTAAATTCCCAGCGACCTTTTGATGGTAGAACGGAGCAGGGCAAAAATCAGATGCTCATCTTCAAATTTAACTTCCGTTTTCTGCGGATGAATATTGACATCTATTTTTTCAGGATCGAGCTCCAGGAAAAGAAAGAAGGTAGGCACATAACCCGGCAGAAGCAGCCCTTCGAAAGCTTCCTGTACGGCCTTGTTGAAATAAGCACTTTTAAAATACCTACCGTTCACAAAAATGAACTGTTCGCCTCTTGTCTTCTTCGCTCCTTCCGGTTTTGCAACAAACCCATGAAGCTTGCACCAGATAATATCCTCCTTTATCGGAACCAGCTGGGGCTGCAGCTTTCTTCCGAAAATATCCACGATCCGCTGCATCTGGCTTCCTTTCCTTAATCTGAAGACTGCATCGTCATCGTGAAACAGGGAAAATTCCAGATTTTCATGCGCAAGGGCCACCCTTTGGAATTCATCGATTACATGCCTGAATTCAACATTATTGTTTTTAAGGAACTTCCTTCTTGCCGGAACATTGTAAAATAAATTTTTTACCAGAAAATTGGAACCCTCTGCCGTCTGTACCGGATCCTGAAACTGGAAGACTCCGCCTTCAATGTAAATATTCGTTCCGATGGCCGCTTCCGGCTGTTTTGTCCGCAATTCAACCTGAGATACGGCTGCTATGGAAGCCAGCGCCTCGCCCCGGAATCCTTTGGTAGCAATTCTGAAGATATCTTCCGTACCCCTGATCTTTGAAGTGGCGTGCCTTTCAAAAGCCATCCTGGCATCGGTTTCAGACATTCCTTTGCCGTTGTCGACCACCTGGATCAGATTTTTCCCGGCATCCCGTATAATCAACTCGATTTTTGTGGCTTCCGCATCAATCGCATTTTCCAAAAGTTCTTTCACGATGGACGCAGGTCGCTGCACGACTTCTCCTGCCGCAATTTGGTTGGCTACATGATCCGGTAAAAGCTGAATAATATCTGACATAAAAACGTAAATCAACTTACAAAAATAGTCATTCAAATTAAGAATTAAAACTATAACCGCCTGAATTAAAATTTAATTATCAACATATCAACAACCAGCCAAAAGCCCGGTTTGCCATAAAACACGCCTGTTTAAAGGCATTTATGAAAACACAATCCCCCAATTGCATTACACAATTAGAGGATTGATTCACAGCTAGTTTACACAAAATTAATACTGATATTTATATCTCTTATTTAACATTTTCTATTTGATAAGCCGCTTCGGATAATACCGGTGACAATCTTATCAACAATTTTTCTACGGCTTACCGCATTCAGCCTGTTTATTCATTGAAGACAAGCTTTCTTTTTTTCTGCCCTGCAGGTGCTTTGATCTCCGGAACTCCGTGGATTTTATCATACAGATAAGCGATCAGGTTTGGCTTTTTATAGATTTTGCTGTACCGGTACCCGGTGTGGAAATGTCTGATATGAATTTTATAGGCATCGTACCCAATTACCACCAGCAGACAGACACTGATTACATAAAATACCCTGAATTCCAGATAATAATATGTAAGTCCGGAGAAAACCGCTCCCAATACATACGACACCATAATGCTCATCAGCAGCTTGGCTCTTGCAACCAATTCACCGTTCTTTCTGAATTCTTTCTTGGTAAACATCGAGAACAAAATCCCAAGGTCGGTGGTGGTTCCCGTAAGGTGGGTCGTTTTGACGGAGAAATTGGAGATGCTTGCCGTTAAGCCGTTCTGCAATCCTGTGGCAAAAAGCATCAGTGCGACCAGATATTCTGTCTCTTCCAGTGTTTTACGGTAATAAAACTGCCCGTAAATGCCCACAAACAAAAGACAGGCAATTTCCAGCACAAGCGGCATGGAGTGGGCAAAATATTTACTTTTTTTGTTAAAGGTAATCACGATAAAATTCGAAACGAATCCCCCGAAGAAGAACAGGAAAATCCATAATCCTACGACGGCAACCTGCGACCAGTTTCCTTTGCTGATCTCTGCTGCGAAAATTGCATAATGTCCTGTAACGTTTGAAGTAAAGGAAAGGAATATAAGAAGAGAAGCAATATTTATAGTACCTGCCGTAAAGGCAGTCAGCGTCCCCAATCTGATATTGTCCCCCAATGTCCTGCTGTTACTATAATTCCTTAGCATGTTTCTAAATTTTTAAACGTTATGTTAAGCTTCCACAAAGATCTCCGCCAGTCTTCCTTTTTCCGGCAGACGATCCCGCACTTCAAGAGAAATCTCTTTGGATTGCAGATCTTTGCATTTTTTGATATAAGGAATCAGATCAAATTTACCTTTTCCTTTGCTTTGAATTGCCGGAGAATAATAAGCCTCCTCAATATTTTCAGCCTTCACATAATTGTTGAATGTGCGCTGAAAGCTGCCGGTGAAAATATCACAGACAATTTTATTGATAAGATGAGAATATTTATTCCTGATAATTCCATAAGCGTCACAAAATTCCTGCGGTCTCAGCTTATTGAAAATCGTACTTTTTGTATTGAACAGAAGGTCCCGGATGGAGTCTCCGGTATCATACCCTGAAACCAAAAGAATATTGTATTGATTTTGGTCTTCCGCAGCATCTTTTTCCCTCATTACTTTCTTTAAAATATTTAAAGATTCAAGAGAATAATCGGTGGCTATTAAAATCGTCTTGGTCATATTTTTAAGATTTAGGTTCGTCTGTATCTTTTTCGATGATACAAATTTAGAACGACCAAATTAGAACTCCTTTGGAACGGAATTAAAATGTGATTAAAGAGATTAAAATGCGATTAGAAAATTGAAATGAAGAGTAAATCGTTTTGGATAGGCCAAAAAAAAGAAGCTGGAAGTTTTCTCTCTCGATAGCACCACCAACGGACTTAATATCAGTTGATATTATTTGTTCTGTTAAAAGTAGCTTTATTTAACAGTGATTTCCAGAATTGTCGCCTCTGCTTATCACATTGCTGTATTAAAAAGCCTTTTACATGTTTTCTTTTTCGTCTGCCCGCGTATTATAGAAATTCGGGAAACGCAGCTGCACGGTCGTTCCCTGGTTTTCATATGAACTTACAATAAGCTCCCCCTGATGCATCCTGACGATATTTCTCGCCAATGGAAGCCCGATGCCGTAGCCCTCATAATTTTTGGTATTGGAAGCCCGGAAAAAAGGATCGTAAATTTTAGTCATTTCCTCTTCAGGAATCCCGATCCCGTAGTCTTTCACAATAATATAAACATCCGTATCGGTGGCCCCCAACGAAACCTTAACCTGCTGGAAATCCGAATATTTACAGCCGTTTTGGATAATATTGGTAACCGCAAGATGGAGCAGCTGTTCGTTGCCCTGCACTTTCAGTTTTCTGGGATTATCCGGCAGCATGCTGATGTCCAGGTAAATATTGTTTCTGAAATCGATTTTCCGCAGGGTTTCTATAACATCCCAAAGCAGCTGGTCGATCCGTATTTTGTCCACTTTCTGAATTTTTCCGTTGAATCCCGTTTGGGCAATCATCAGCAGGGCTTTGATTTTCTTATCTAATTTTTCCGCTTCATTCAGAATAATCCCAAGCGTTTCTTTATATTCTTCGTTGGTCCGTGAGATGGAAAGTGCCACATCCGCTTCTCCCATAATCGATGTAAGGGGGGTCCGCAACTCGTGGGATACATTTCCGATCAGGTGATTCTGGGTTTCAAAAGAAGTTTCAATACGGTTCAGCATTCCGTTAAAAGTATCCACCAGCTCATTCAGTTCCTTATTATCCGGCTGGGGCTCAAGCCGCAAATGCAGGTTTTCTGAACTAATTTCCTTTACTTTACCGGTGATTTTTAAAATCGGTTTGAATAAGGTTTTAGAGAGATAGAATGAGAAAATCATACTGAAGAACAGCGAAAGGACGATGCAGGTAATCAGCGTACGCTTCAGGAACCCGAGGTAATATACGACATAATGATTCTTGGCCGAAGCAATGGCAATATAATTTTTATCATCGTGCCTGAAGGTCTGCCCGATATAATAAAACTCTTTGTCATTGTAATTGGACTCTCCTTTTTTAACAATGCTTTTAAAAAAATAAGCCGGAATATGAATCTCGCTGGAAATTTTCTGGAAATTGGAGTCTGCCGGAATGGCAAAAACATAGTCCCGCTCCATGGGAAGCTCTTCATCATTCAATCCGTTCAGGATATAGTTTTCCGGAAGATCCAGATCATCCTTTCCCTTTTCAATCTGAATAATGGTTGTGGTACGGATTTTCAGCAGCTCATAGAACCTTTGGTGAGAGAAATTGACAATCGAAAAATACACCAACCCGCTAAACAGCAGGATGATGGCCGTAAACACCAACATCAGGAGCACCATCGTTTTGGTCTGGTTCGTTATCACCCGGTTAAACATCATTAAGGCTTTTTCAGAACATACCCCATTCCTATTACGGTATGGATCAACTTATTATCTTCCTGATGGTCCAGTTTCTTCCTAAGGTAATTTACATAGACATCAACGACATTGGTTCCCAGTTCATAATTCACCCCCCACACCGAGTCTAAAATTTCTGCCCTGGAAATTACTTTTTCAGGGTTGTTTAAAAAATACAAAAGCAATTTGTATTCGGTTGAAGTCAGTGAGATTTCCGCACCGCTCCGGGTTACTTTTTTGGTGTAATCATTAAGGATAAGATCTGAAAACTGAAACACATGCTCGTTGTCCACTTCCGGCTCGGCAACTTCAGGAACATTTCCGCTGCCGCTCCTTCTCAGCAAGGATTTAATTCTTGCTACCAATTCTATAAACTTAAAAGGTTTCACCAGATAATCGTCCCCTCCGCTCTCAAGGCCGAGAACGATATTTTCTGAAGTCCCCAAAGCCGTCAGAAACAGGATCGGAACATGCGGATTGGTTTTCCGGATCTCCTTACAGACTTCCAGGCCGTTCATTTCCGGAAGCATAATATCCAGAATTACCAGATCGAAATCATTCGACTGCACCAGCTGCACCCCGGTTCTGCCGTCAAACGCTACGGAAACTTCATAGCCGTTTTCCTGCAGCCCTTTTTTAATAAAGGATACCACACTGGTTTCGTCTTCGATCAGGATAATTTTTTTCATTGGAATCGGTAATTATACAAAAATAAAAAAAGGATCAGAAAATTCTAATCCTTTTACCTAATATATATTAATTATTTAAAAGATCTGATATACCGGAACACCGGAAAAATAGCTTGAAAAAATAATGATTATAATAATTTCCACCAAGAGATAATCTTTTATCAATGTTGTATAGGCCAGCTGAAAGAGAAACAGAAATAAAAGTTTGACCAATATAAACAGGCTTGCTTCCACAGAAGTATAATCAAGCACAGGAATAACCACCACGACATACACCAGAAACAATAAAAACTTCGCCAGTATAAACATTAATGGAGGATAGCCTGAAATTTTTTCAGCATAAAAAGTGTTATTCGTATACTTTCCGGCAAGATAATTCTGATTAAGGGGAAGCAGTGTGATGAACACTGCCGCTACCAACAGTATTTTTATGTTGCCGTGAGCAAAAAATGCCAGCATCCATAAAACCAGCGCAGTCAGTTTCAGATTTTTACTGACCGCATGGCTCAGCAGAAAAGATTCTGCTTTCAGCAAAGAAATGAAGCCGAATGATGAGACCGAGGATAGCGGCTGATAAATTTTTTGCTCTACTGAAGACGGCTGTAATTCGGATTTCGCAGGAGATGCATGCTGCTCTGTTTTTCGTATTACCGCATATCTTTTAAAAAGAAAAGAGGCAGCCAGTACAATAATAACCGAAACAGGAAATATATAGAATTTATCCAGCCATCTTTTAGGCTCGATAAAGGTTTTGAAATTTACATACTGTACATCTTTATACTTTATTTTTCCTAATATAAACGAATCTTTATTCTTACTGTTAACATGAGAAAAATTATCCATAAGTTCCTGAATTCCGGTAACATCCAGCATATGCCTGATGTTTGTATTATAAATAAAAATAATAAACCCGAAATACAGAATATATTTTAGAAATTTCACATCCACCAAATAATCGATTATTGTGCAAACAGAGGCAAGAAAAAACAGATAAGGGATTGTAAAATAAAGAAAAGGGATCAGGTACAGCACCGGATTATAAGTCTGATAATTGATGACAAGAATGATCATTTCCAGAATAAAAGCCAATACGGTAAGATACAGGAACAGGGAGACCACTTTATACATCAGAATCTGAAAATTCGATTTTACCGAAAGCCGGAAATTGATGTAGGTATGGTGAACAATCTCCCGATTTTTTATGTTTTGACTAATAAATACTGACAGCAAAGCAAAAATTGCATTGATATAAACAGGGGTAAGATTGCTGATCCAGACCAAATTCAGCCCCCCGGTATAATTTCCGACTGTAAAGGTTACGTAATCTGATTTAGGATTTGGGATCATAAAAAATCCGACAATCATGATTATAACCAGAATATATTTAAAATAAGTATGGGTAAAAAATAATTTTAGGTTAAAAAGAGAGATCAAAGGTAATGCTTTCATAAAAGTTTATTTTGCAAAATATTCAAATGCTTTTTCCAGATTCAGTGGGTGCTCCTGCAGATGATTTCCCAGTCTGGCAGTAGCTTCGGGAATTAGCCGGTCTACGGTATCGGAGAAACTTACCTGCCCGTTTCGCAAAACAATAATATGATCGACGTATTTTTCAATTTCATAAATATTATGCGAAGAGACGAGAACAGTGGAATGTTCTGATATTTTTTTAATCATTTCATAAAAATTTATTCTCTCCATAGGATCCAATGCGCTTGTGGGTTCATCAAGAATTAAAACTTTTGGATCATTTACCAGTGCCAGCGACAAGGCAACCCGCTGCTGGGTTCCGCCGGAAAGATTTTTCACATGGGTATCCTTTGTATGGAGGATATTAAAAAATTCCAGTACATTCGGAATATTTTCTTTTAAAACCTTTGAGGACACACCTTTCAGCATCCCGAAATACATAAGATTCTGTACTACCGTTAAATCCGGAATCAATCCGAAATTCTGGGGCATATAGCTCAGATCTTTCCGGAGTGTAAGCGGATTTTTTATAATATCCGACTGGTTGTACTGCAAACTACCTTTATCCGGTTTTACAAGGGTAGATATCACGTTCAGCAGAGTGGATTTTCCGGCACCGTTCAGCCCAAGTATCCCGTATATTCCTTTGTTCAGAGATAAGTTTATATTTTGCAATATGGTCTTTTGATTGATCTTAAAATTGATATTATTCAGTAATATGCTCATGTTTTTTAAAATATTTTAATTCTAATAGTATTTTCGGCTGAAAAGCAATGACATTCAGCAAAATCATCACAATCCCGAAGGTATAGAGATTGATCATCAGGATAATGATAATGTGTGTTATAATAATGTATAGCAAGGTGGCTTTTTTTGTCATCTTATTATAGATCAGAAAAGGATAGAATAATTCCGCGATGACAACGCTGAGCGAAATAATCTGAAATATGAAGGGGATTGCAGTAGCGGCAAAAGCGGTTAAAACATTTACTTCCGTGTAGGTAGATACCAGGTACCAGATCGCATCTCCGGTATACCAATTATTCCCCATAGCCTTTCCAACCCCTGAAAAAAAGTATATAACACAAAGCTGCAGCTGTAAAAGCCTGATTGCAAAAGAATAGATAATCCGGTTGTATTTTGAATCGATACACAGTATCACATTAATAAAAAGGGCAAAGCTGATCATATAGTCGGCTCCGTACGAAAAAGAATAACTGCCCGCCACCAGAGCATTATGAATAACAAGAACGATGACAGCAAATACAAGCCTGTAATAATTCATGAGAATAAACACAAACGAACAAATATATACGGCTATAACTACTGCCAGGGCATATTCATACCGAATGCCGGCCTGTTCCATCAGATCGGTTATAAATGTTATCCTGAACTGATCTTTTCTTATCAAAAAATCATTAATTCCAGCATTAATAATGCCGTTTTTACTGTATATATTGTAGAGATCCGGCAGGATCAGCAGCATATTAAGCAAGCCAAATACGGAAATAGCAGCAATAAACAGATTTTTCTTTTCTATATTTTTATGGTACCCGAAAAAAAAGGCATCCAGTCGACCCATGACACCACCCATATCAGTTTTTATTTATATTATACACTTCGGTTTCTTCTATTCTGATGGCCTTTCCCTGCTGTATCTCTTTCAATGAGGGAAACTGCTTCTTTACAATAAGGACATCCATATGGCTGATTTGTGGATAAAGGGTAAACAACCTTACCGCCATAGACTGGATGACCCTGTTTCGGAACCCTTCATTTTCAAGTTGTCCGCCTAAAATTGTAAAAACACTTCTTGTTTTAAACGCCGATTCAAATGTTTTTCCAGGCAGCTCAACGGGAATATCACCATTCCTGAATACGATTTCAGTTTTTTTGTCCGCTGCGTTGGGGGAATAGTATTCGTAGCCCCTTTCTATACCGGTATAATAAGAATAATTCCTCATGCCTCTCTGGATGAAGTCTGGAGTGTTAAAAAATTCCAGTTGATCGATCACTCCTTTCCCGGATTCATTTAAAGAAGAATAGGTAGAATTTTTCCATGTTTTGATAATCTGCAGATTGATGATTACGGAAGACAGGATATGGAAAACCAGCAAGGCCAGCAGTAATGTTTTTAATGTTTTCATGGGATTATAAAAAAGAGGCTAATGTAGTATTAGCCTCGTAGATTGAATAATTATGATACAATTACTGTGCAGCCGCAGAAGTTGTTCCTGTATAAACATATTCTGAAGAGACAAATGTCCATTCTTTTTTCGGAGCAGGGGCTGCCTTTGTTGTTGAAACAGCCTGTACCGAAACTTTCTCAGTAGAGATGTTTTTTGGGTTAGCACTGGCTAAGGTAAATGTACCGGCTGAAAATGCAACGATTAATGCTGCTGCTACTAAATGTTTTTTCATTTTAATAATTTTTAATGGTTATTTTCTAATTTGTTTTTTCGGGTTAGCTCCCTTATGGTTTGTTTTTAGAGTTACAAAATATCAAAATCTCTCATAAAAGCGCTTTTATATCTTTACTGGACCAATTCTATGGATTGATTATTGGCTCCAATCATTTTTTTTATGGTTTCTTCCTGGTCTTTCAGTTTCTGTCCCAGTGTTTTGCCGCCTTCCTCCGTCTCATTCAGTTGTTCGGCAGAATATCTGTTTCTTACCTGTGCGAGCGGGCTGGTTTTAAATTCAGCAAACATCTGCGTAAACTTGTTTTTATCCACAACCAGCGGCTTTTTGTTTTTTAGCCTTTCATTCAGGCTCAGTTCGTTATACTTTTCGATATTTTTGATCCCCGCAAGCTCCCATGAAAAATTTTTCTGTTCATCCTCAACCTTCACGATAAGCCCCGGTAATCCGTAAAATTTATACGGTCCGTCCTGAATAGGGATGTCCGGGGTAAACCAGGCAGTCCATGTTCTTCCCCATAGAGTCGCTGTCGCTTTCTGGATTTTGTATTTTTCAAAGGTGCTTACTCCTTTTTCATTGGTAATTTTCCAGTTGATTTTTTCCGTTTCCGGATAGGTGATGAAATCACTTAAGATCAAGTCTGTAAATTGGGTTTCATAGGTAGGATAGGTTTTCTGCACCTTATACATGAATTTTGGATTTTTAAGGAGTTTTGCCAGATCGATCTGTACCCCTGTAGCTTTCATCTTTTCGATATTGCTTTCAATCATTGAATCCTGAGATACAGACAGGTAATCTCTATAGATCGATTTTTGTTTGGTAACATCCAATATGGTAAGTTCTTTTTCTATCCGGGAAGAATCTTTATTAGGTTTATAAGAAAATTCATAAAAGAATCTTTTGGCCTGCCCATTAACAAATATGTAAAGAATGATTAAAATAATTGAAAAGTTCTTCTTCATTGTCATTGATTATTAATTTTATCTGATTCAGCTAAGCTATGTGATAATATTCACATATGCAAGAAATAAATTTATTTATTTTAATATTTCTACCTCAATAAATTTTATTTATTTCTCTATAACAGGATATAATGTAATAATATTTTTAGGGAATATCAACTTATAACACACTTTAAACATATATTTTGAAACTGATATTTCACCTTATATATCAAAATTTTGTGAAAAAAAATTCTTTAAAATTAAAATTTATATTTGCTGTATGTTACTTTTAATCAAACAAAAGTGAATTTTTAATAGGTATTCAGAATGCTTTATCTGGAAATAACTAACCTGTTATAGAAACATCTGGTTTTCAAAATCCCGGATTAAAATTATGATGCAGGCAGATGCCATCAAAAAGACATTGGTTCTATTCCTGTAAAACATGAATTCAGATACGTGTGTTGAACTTGCAGTGCGGTTTTTTTGAGATGATCCCTTTTATCCAAAATATAGAGCTCACTCGATTCCGTATTAGGAGGAGAAATATATCAATCCTTAAAAATAAAAAACCTCTGTAAACATTGTTACAAAGGTTTTTGTTAATCCTGTGCGGATGAAGGGACTCGAACCCCCATGCCTTGCGGCACCAGATCCTGATTCTGGCGTGGCTACCAATTACACCACATCCGCGTTAAAGCGATGCTTCGCTGATGATGCAAATATAATACATTTTTCAGGAAAAATTTAAGACTGATTGCAAATTTATAAGACCGGTATAATAAGTAATTGACCGTAAGCAAAAAAAGTTTTACCGTTTGGCAAATTTTGGAATGAGTCAGGGATAAAATCGTGCTTCAGTTAATACGATGCAGTCCGGATACGAAGATTATGCTAAAGGAAGAAAGACAGGCTCAATCTAAATATTTATCAGTAGGACAGCCGGGAATATCAACAGATTGAATACGATTTTTTGCACCGGCATATAAAACAAAAAACCTCCGTAATGAATTATTACGGAGGTTTTTTTGTACCCCGGGCGGGACTTGAACCCGCACGCCAAAAGAGGCACAGGATTTTAAGTCCTGCGTGTCTACCAGTTCCACCACCAGGGCAGGCGTGGAGCGAAAAACGGGATTCGAACCCGCGACCCCAACCTTGGCAAGGTTGTGCTCTACCAGCTGAGCTATTTTCGCAAACTGTGCGGATGAAGGGACTCGAACCCCCACGCCTCACGGCACCAGATCCTAAGTCTGGCGTGGCTACCAATTACACCACATCCGCAGTTTT
>JAKOOG010000366.1 GCA_022701545.1 Weeksellaceae bacterium
AGTATGATGATTCCCAGAATTTTCTGTCTGAAAAATTTCAACTATTTCGTCAAGTAAAAATCTTATATTGCGCAGAATTTAGAAGTGGAAGCTACCACCAATTAAAAAAACAATAATCATTAATGGAAAAAACAGAGTTGTACGAAGCTTTCTTTCAGGAAAGCAACCGCTATTATCTGGAGCAATTGAACTATTATGAAAACGGTAGGAAATTCAGATTTAGTTATTCTTCTTTAATATGCGGAGTATTCTGGTTTTTGTACAGGAAGATGTACCTGGAATTTTTTATTATTCTTACCCTCTTCTATGTGGAGTCTATATTTGAAAATCTTGTTTTGGCTCAATTGATCGGTATTGAAGAGACTAAATTTTTCAGTTTTGTGGTCAATATAGTTCTTCTGATCGCGATGGGGATTATCGGGAACAATTTGTACATCAAAAAAGCTAAAAGAATGATAGAAAAAGCGCAAATGACATTTACCAATCTAGATCAGCAAAAGGATTTTCTAGCCAAAAAAGGAGGAACAAGTTTTCTTTATGTAATCATTGCTTTTGCTCTATTTGTTCTTGTCACTCTGCTACTGGCAAAATAACGCTTACCATTGCCTATGTTTTAATAATCAAAGAATATTCGTAGCCGTAACCAAGAATGAACCGTAACCAAAAGAAATTTGAAGAAATTAAAAAAATCCTTATTGAAAAATTAGGAGACCGGGCTGAGTATTTAAAAGACGAAGACGGAACCGAATCTTTGGCTCTTAAAAATTCAGAATTCTGGATTTCAACCACTTTTGGAGAGTTGATAGTGGGCTACGGTTCCCATCATACGCATTTCAGTGAAGAATTCGGAAATTTAGACGACGGAATCGTTCAGGCCTTTGATTTATTGACCAACAGAGTCAAAACAACGAACTGCCTAAAAGGTAACACGGTATTTAAAACCATTGTAGAAATTGAATATCCGGATGCTACCCTAGTCAATATCGGAAGTTCAGGCCTGGTTCTGTTTCCTTTCTGGAAAAAAACAAAGCTTAAGGTAAAATATGATGAAAAAATTTTAAAGAAAAAAGAAATTGAGGATCAGGTGAATTCGATTTTAGAAAACTGAGTTGATGAATATTGTAAAAATGAAGTTAACCGGTCTGACAATTTCCTGCAGTCTCCGATTTTTTTTAAGACACTAATACATTTAATCATAATTTTAAAATTCCACATGCCCATTATTAGATATTCAGGACAAAAGAGCATGACACTCGAAGAATTTTACCAAGAATTAATGAATGGCGAGTCGACTTTCATTGAAAATGAAATAGGAAAAGCAATGCTCGAATTTATTTCAATGGTAAACCTAACTTTTACAAAAACCATATTATATGGAGTAACTTCTCATTATTCACTTGTCATTCAGGCAACAGACAATTGGGAAGATGATTGGCTGGTGACAGTTTACAGTATAGGAGACAGAAGATTCCAGTTCGAATACCAAATGCCCAAAGAACAGAGTCCTTGGGACTATGCAGTCGTTAAAGGAGAAGCTAACACCATTGACGAAGCAAAAGATTTTCTTATTATTGCGATGATTGAGAGTGAGGGATGGCCAGACAATGAAGAATTAAGAAAACTTTATGATAAGTTAAAAGGCAGAATACCGGAAAGCAAAAAATTTACCTTGTGGTTAGAATTTGAAGAGGTTGAACCGGCAAACTGGGACAAAGAAAATGACTTTTGCAATATTCATGTTGATATGGATGACGGGCGACATTATGGTCTAAATGTCTGGACGTATGCCTTTTTAGACACGGCCATTAAAGAAGACAAACAAACGGGACAAAACCTAAATGCACTGTATCAAAAGCCGCCGGATTTATTTGTGAAGGAACTCACAAGAGAATGTATTGAAAAGGCTATTGTAGATTTACTGAAGATTGGCGATTTAGAAAAGGTCTTGAACCCAAGTATTTACAATAGAAGAATTTCAAGATAAATTGCGCTGGTTTTGAGTATTTTTTTTAACCAATCTCAGATTTGCAATTGGTAAAATACTTATTGTATAATTAATGAATATTGTAAAAAATTAAATGAACCATTGATGATTAAATTCTACATTTTAGCAGCTGCAATCCTTTTATTTTTCTCTGGCTGCACAAAAAAATACGACATGAAATACAGTGTGGGACAGGAATGGAATTATAAAACCAGACCGGGGGAAGAAAATTCGATCCTGAAAATTCTAAAAATTGAAGAATATCAGGCTAGTGGAAAAGTGATCCATATCTCAATTAACGGATTAAAAATGAAAGATCCTCATCATCCGGAAGGGATTGCCGATAAAATAAGCCATCTTCCGATCACGGAAGAAGCATTGGACAAAAGCGTTATCCGCATTAAAGATGACATCCGCCACATGCCCGACTCCATTGAAGCAGATGGATATTCTTACTGGAAAAAAGAATTTGATAAAGGAAATGCCGGCGTGTTTTCCATCCCCGTTTCCGAGATTGTAAACGTAATGGAAAAATCCATTGTTTCAGGAGGCTATACCAAGTAAATTAACTGCCGCTGGCGCAAGCTTTCAAGCTTGTGCCGCATTCCTGCCACAGAACATTCTGCACGATGGCAAACGGATCTCAGAAGCACGTGTGGACGCACTCATCAGTGAGCACAAAAGGCATAAGGTTCCTTATTTTTCCTTTTGTTTACAGATATTTAATGATAAGCCACCGTGTTTAAACTCTTCAACAGCTTCATTTTATTTCACGCAGACTGCGCATCATTTTTATCTGTCGCATCTGATTGCAGATAACCGGGAAATGATCATCAGCAGTCTACTTCGATGCATAGAAACCTAACGGGTTTTAAAAACCCGTTAGGTTTAAGAAAAATCACATCCATCTTTCAGGAATTCATGATCTGATCCGTCCCTGTAGCTTGTCCTTCATCTATAAATCATTAAATTTGCTAAAAATCATCAGGATGAAAAAAGCCTTTGAATTCCT
>JAKOOG010000383.1 GCA_022701545.1 Weeksellaceae bacterium
GGCGTTTCATCAGCGACTGAGCTTAAGGCAGAAGCTTTGATGAACTCTTCCATCTGGATATTCTGGGAAGGGTGAAACTGCGTGGCCTTACGGTTCCCGATGGTAATGGTTCCTGTTTTGTCCAAAAGCAGAACATCAATATCACCGGCTGTTTCCACCGCTTTACCGCTTTTGGTAATCACGTTGGCTCTCAAAGCACGGTCCATTCCCGCGATCCCGATGGCAGAAAGCAGACCGCCGATCGTTGTCGGGATCAGACAAACGAAAAGTGAAATAAATGCTGCGATGGTGATCGGCGTCTGCGCATAATCTGCAAAAGGTTTCAGGGTAACGGTTACGATAACGAAAGTCAGCGTAAATCCGGCCAATAATATAGTGAGTGCGATTTCGTTGGGTGTTTTCTGTCTGGATGCGCCTTCTACCAGCGCAATCATTTTATCAAGGAAAGATTCTCCCGGCCGGGTGGTGACTTTCACTTTGATCCGGTCGGAAAGGACTTTGGTACCTCCGGTCACGGAGCTTTTATCACCTCCGGCTTCCCGGATAACGGGAGCACTTTCCCCGGTAATGGCCGATTCATCGATCGTTGCCAGGCCTTCGATAATTTCGCCGTCCATCGGGATCTGGTCTCCGGCTTCGCAGAGGAAGATATCGCCCAGCGTCATATCAGCTGATTTTTTGAGGACGGTTTCGATCTGGAATCCGTGTTTGTTATTCACTACGACTTTTGCCGGCGTTTCCTCACGTGTTTTTCTTAAAGTATCGGCCTGCGCTTTTCCTCTCGCTTCGGCAATGGCTTCGGCAAAATTGGCAAAAAGCACCGTGAAAAACAGGATGATGAAGACCAGGAAGTTATAAGCGAAGCTTCCCTGGGATTTGTCGCCGGTCAGGCTGAATAAGCTTACGACAAGCATCACCACCGTTCCGATTTCCACAAGGAACATAACTGGATTTTTAAACATGATTTTCGGATTCAGCTTAACAAAAGACTGTTGGATCGCTTCGTTAACCAGATCTTTCTGAAACAATGTCTGTGATTGATTTTTCATTGCTTTGAATGATTTATTTTTATTTGAACCTTAAGATTTATTTAAATAAACAAGTTTGATTTTCTTAACTTTTTAAATAAATCTTAATGGTTTACTTATTTAATTTTATTTAGTAAAATATTGCAGCTGTTCTGCGATCGGTCCCAGCGTAAGGGCAGGAAAGAAGGAAAGTGCGGCAATCAGAAGGATGACGGCCAGGGTCATGAATCCGAAGGTTGCGGTATCCGTTTTCAGTGTTCCTGCGCTTTCCGGAATGTATTTTTTCTGGGCAAGCAATCCGGCGATGGCAACAGGGCCGATGATCGGGATATACCGCGACAGCATCAGGACAATTCCTGTGGAGATATTCCACCATGGCGTGTTGTCCCCCAGGCCTTCAAATCCGGAACCGTTGTTTGCGGAAGAAGATGTAAATTCATACAGCATTTCGCTGAAGCCGTGGAATCCCGGATTATTTAATGTCTTTGCCCCGAATTCAGGAAGATAAGCGGTTAGGGCCGTTCCTACCAGAATTAAAAAGGGATGGAACAGAGCAACGATCATCGCGATCTTCATTTCTTTGGCTTCAATCTTCTTTCCTAGAAATTCCGGCGTCCTTCCGACCATCAGTCCGCTGATGAAGACGGCCAGGATGATGAAGATAAAATAGTTCAGGATGCCGACGCCACAGCCTCCGTAGAAACAGTTGATCATCATCGCCAGCAGCTGGTTCATTCCGGAAAGCGGCATCGTACTGTCGTGCATCGCATTCACGGAACCTGTTGAAATTACCGTGGTGGAAATGCTCCAGTAGGCTGAAGCTGCACTTCCGAACCGGATTTCCTTGCCTTCCATGGCTCCGAGATGAGGGTCGGTTCCCATTTCGGTAATCAGCGGATTTCCATGGGTCTCGTTAATAACGTTCGGAATGGTCAGGGCCAGGAAACCGATGGTCATCACGGTAAAGATCGTCCAGGAAAGCTTTCTTTTCTTTAAATAAAATCCAAGCGCAAACACCATGGCAAAAGGAATGATCATCTGGACTACCATCTCCGTCATATTCGTCAGGTAATTCGGGTTCTCCAGCGGATGGGCCGAGTTGGCCCCAAAAAATCCGCCTCCGTTGGTTCCTAAATGTTTGATGGCAATAAAAGCTGCGGCCGGACCTCTGGAAACATCAGCTTTCTGTCCTTCCAGGGTGGTGATATGGTCTTTGCCTTCAAAC
This sequence comes from Weeksellaceae bacterium, assembly GCA_022701545.1. Classification (GTDB taxonomy): domain Bacteria; phylum Bacteroidota; class Bacteroidia; order Flavobacteriales; family Weeksellaceae; genus Chryseobacterium. Next base: position 2,254 of record JAKOOG010000383.1, read on the forward strand.
GTCATCGGGCTTCCGTTGGCAGAAAGAATGAAAGCAACAATGATACTGATCGGGATCAGGATTCTGGTGATGGACTTCGTGAAGAAATCGTAAAAATTCCCCAGTTCCGTCGTGGTTCTGTCTTTAAAAGCCTTGAACAGCACAGCCATTGCCGCCATTCCCGTAGCAGCTGTTACAAACTGCAGGAACATCAGGTACAGCTGGCTGAGATAACTCACACCCGTTTCACCGGAATAATGCTGCAGGTTACAGTTTACCAGGAATGAAATGGCCGTATTGAAGGCCAGGTCCGGCGACATATCCGGGTTTCCGTCAGGATTCAAAGGAAGCCAGGACTGGTTCAGCAGGATGAAAAATCCGAGGATGAACCAGACCAGGTTGATGGTGAGCATAGCAAACATATTCTGCTTCCAGGTCATCTGCTTATCCGGGTTGATTCCTGACATCCTGTAAATAAGGTGCTCAACAGGCCGGAAAATTTTATCCAAAAAGGTTTTTCTATAGCCGTATACATCAGCAATATATTTTCCGAGGAAAATACCGATTACCAACGTCAGGGCAAACATGACAACAATGCCTAAAATTTCTGTATTCATGATTCAGGTTAAAATTTTTCGGGTTTTATCAGTACGTAGCAGATGTACCCGAAGGCGAGGACGGATAGGAAAAATAAACTCCACATGGCTTTATATTTTATCAAAAAATTCAACGGATTTATACGAGATCCAGAACAGGACGGCACTCAGTGCTATTAAACTTATCAGCATCATATCGCAA
>JAKOOG010000395.1 GCA_022701545.1 Weeksellaceae bacterium
CGGCTGCCATCCGGATGGAAGTGCAGGAAAAGTAGTGTTGAAAAGTTCCGCAAAGTTGGCTTCACCGGGAGTAGGGCCTGCGGTAGGATACACCAGAGTAAGTCCGAAAGCATCCAGGTAATTTTTCTGTTTCAGGTAAAGTGCAAGGGTAGGCGATAAAGCGCCGCCGAGGCTGTGGCCGCAGAAAATAATGGCCGTATCCTGATCGGTTTTGCATGGTTCAGAAACTGTTCAAGGCTGGTTCCGGGAGCGGCGGCAGTGTCGGGGGAAACCAATCTGAGAAGATTCTGGATGCCGGTCGCCGTACCTTTGGAGATAAATGGGGTCCCGGCTACATAAGGCGACGGAGTAAAGCCGGAGGGATCATAGGTGGTCCAGTTAACCACCGCAGAAACCGAAAAATCCTCATCACCCCAGTCATACAGGGAATTTGGATTCGTTCCGGCAATCGCCACCACATAGGCGGGCATGACCGACGGACTGCCGGGAAATGAAACGGCATCGCACTTGGCTACAAACAGAGAATTATCGGCAACACCGGTGGGAACTCCGTCAATTACTTCTTCCAGTACAGCCGGGCCCCAGACCAGTTCCCAGTTTCCCAAAACAGGAGTCACTGAAGCATCGGCTGTCGAAGCTGATTTAATGGGATCCACAGGAGGAACATGACTGAGGTAAAAAGATAAATCTTGCTGAAGCTGCTGCTGTAGCACCGTTTCCGTACCGTGATAACCGGCAGCACGTCCTACGATGCAGGCCATTGCGAATACCTGCTGATAAGCGTCTAAAGTTGGGTTGTTCATGAGGTAAAAGTTTTTAGTTGGTTTAAATTAAAGCTGTTAGCCATTCTTACCGGTACCGTTTTACCTGCGGTAAAATGTTCCGGGGAACTGATGTAAAGGAAGGAATAAAAACCAAATAACGGTTAAGTAAAAACAACCAAAGTGGAAAATGAGTGTTTGTACTAAAAGGCGGCTCCGGTTCTGCTCAGCCACCGTGCTTTGATCTGATTGTCGTCTGCGCCCCGATCCCTGAGACTGTCGAAGACGGAAATATGGCTATCTTTTCTTTTCTATCGTGTTAACCTGTTGATAATGCTCTAGGGGAATTCCCTGATTTTCTGAAATTCAGTTTTTTCCCTGAATCTCTGATGGCTCTGATTTCTGAAATTTGTATCAGACAAACAGGGTAAGAAAACGGTTGATGAAGTGAAAGACATCATATAAAAACATCAACACCGCTGAAAGACTTCAAGTTAAAAAAACTAACGATCAAACCAATTAAACAGAATATGGCAGATACAGTAAACAACCAGGCGACAGATGCCGTGACGCAGACCAATGTTACCGTGCTGGGCGAATCTCCCGCACAGGCGATGAGTATGCTTTATCAGATGGCCACCCATGCCAGCGGAATTTCCATTCAGAATTCAGTGTCCAACCAGCAGAACCTTAATCAGCTTAATCCTGCGATCGTTGCCGATGCCATTAAGATCTTAAAAGGTTAACTAAAACTTTACCAGGATGGATGAGAACAATAATGAAACAACAGCGCCTCAGGAAATAGCCAGCGCCGTAACCCCAGCAGAAAAGGCGGTACAGTTTGTTAATGCCGAAGTACTGTCGCCCCCGGCGGCAGCTCCGATGAGCGGGATGGCAAAAGTAATGATCGACCAGTCTGCCGGGATGATGGTCCAGGACTTACAGTCGTTCCTGAAAAGTTTTGAACAGCTGGGCCTGATTGCGCTGAGCCGGCTGGCAAATAACCTGCTGACGTACGGAACCTGGAGCGAAAATGAACCGCCGCCGAAAGGCGGATCATCCGCCGAAGGCATTCAGGCTGCAGGGAGTATTTCCGGCGAAGATGCGATACGGAGTCTGTTTAATATCGTCAGCGAATATGCGGAAGCCAAAACGAAAATATCCAGTGCGGCTATGCTTTCCACTGTTTTGCATCCGGATCCGACGGGAGTCCAGCCTTCCGGCTCTTTTTCCGGTGCTCCCCTGCAGACTGAAGACCCCGAAAAAAAAAACGGGTAGAAGTTCCGGAGGAAGACCGAACCGAAAAAATACCTGTCCCGGAAGAGACCGATGAAAAATTATCCCCGGAACAGGATAAAGAGCCCGGGCCAACGCCGGAACAGAAAGACCGTGTCATGCCTTCAGAAGTACATATGAGCAGGACGGTAAAGCGGTCTGTATTTTCAAAATTAATGAACCAACTTAAAAAAAATTAATAGAATGAACTATTCAAACGAACAGAAACCGGCAAAAATCTTAAACTTACGTACCTTAAAGGAAATTAACGAAAGCCTTTATCTCACAAGAAATAATGACATGGCTTATTTCAGCGTAAAAAAGCCGGAAAACAACAGTGACCGTGTGATTTTCGCACTTTCTACGTCTGATGTTAATATTGAACCTCTGGTCCGGCAGGTAATCTGTACCAATAAAGGAAAAAGATACAACAATTACCAGTCATTTGTAGTCGAGCCCAAAGACAAATCCACAGGTATCGCCGTCATCATGATCAAGCTGGAAGAAAACCAGACCTTCTTCTGCAACGTACGGATTCTGCCGTTGAACACCCTGAGTGAAATCGCAGAGCCGGAAACGGATTCCAGGCTTCTTACGGTAAATCTGGAAAGATCGAAATGCATCCTGAAAACAGACATCACCATTACGGCATCCAATACAGGGGAAGCGCTGTATTCCACCCATGATGTGGATGTGCATGCCATATCGGATCTGGTAACCCAAAGTGAAATGGTAGAGCTGAAAAGGGAACTGGAATTCCAGGGAACAAAACTGATCGCCCATTATTTCCAGGAAATCCTGGAGATCATCATCAATGAAAATCCGGCCAATACCGGGAAACTGCCTCTTATTCCGGATGATTATATAATCAATCTGCCCAACGACCAGCTGAAGGAAATGATTTCTGCCAATGCCATTGCCGGATGTATTGCCCTGGAAATCGTTGGAAGCAACGTAATAAAAGATATTAACAAGGACTGGACGGCAGCAGGGAATTTTATCGGTTACGTGATCTGATGACAACCGCTACTTGTATAAACATTCAACTATTAATGACAAAAAACAGAATCTATGCGCAGGGTATTATACAGCAGTAAAAAAGACTTTGGCAGTGGTAAAAAGGAACAGCCCACCGTTATCGAAGTAGAGGCGGTGGAACCTCATCAGGTGGAAAAAGAGGAAGTGATGCCATTTGTAATCAGCCATGAGGAGGAGATCATCGGCTATATTAAGGATAGAGCGGTGAGGGAAACCATGAGCCATTTGTCCCCGCTTCTCGAAAAGCTGGAAGAAGCGGTCAAGCAGCAACAGGCCAACCAGGAAGCCCAGGCAGCTTCACCGGCAGGCGGCCTGATGATTGCCGGACAGGAAGACCGCCTGAAAAATCTTCAGGAGACTTTCAGAAAAAAAGAACTGAAGGTTGCAGAACGCCTGAACCAGCTGCAGGCAAGATTTGCAGGCATCCGTAAATAAACATCAACCCCAAATTAAAATAATATGACAGACAGCCAGAACGAAATCAACCTGAAAGTTGTAGGAATGTCTACCACGGTACCTGCCGCCATTTCGATGCAGGCCAATGCACATTCCACCGGATTAATGTACGAACAGTCCGTTTTGAATCAGCAGCGGGACTCGCTGATCGGATTGAGCAATTCCGCTATGGGAATTAAAAAAATAAGCTCTCTCAGGGTAAAAAAAGAGCTGAACACATTCCGGAAAAGCCGTTTCGACATTTAGTTGAAAACCAGGCTTTCCTGATGGGGTGCGGACATTTTCTGAATTCAACATCACGCTACAGGCAGATGTAAATGTCCGCATCACCTTTTCTCAAAATCTCTTCAGTTTCTGAACAAGGCACGCACAGCAAAGGTTTTTAACCATTGTACCGAGAACCACCCTAACGATTGATGAATCCTTTTAGTCTTAAAACAATCATTTTAAGTCTTTGCCACGGTGCTTTTTCCGGAAAACAGATTTTTATAAAAACAGTTTGACAATCAAATCATTATTAACCGAGATCATCTCAAAAAAAGAACAATTATGACAGTGAATCCACAAATCACCGATGCGGTAACGCAAACCAATGTAAAAGTAGTAGCCGAAGCGCCGGCAATAGCTTTAGGAAACGTGTACCAGACCGCCGCCCACTCCACGGGGCTGATGTTTGAAAATGCCGTAAACAACCAGAACCAGCAGAATATCCTGGGCCAGGCCGCCACAACACAGGGGGTAATGCAGATCTACAGCTTCGACACCGTGGCGGATGCCCTTTCCATCGCCAGAATGCTGAATCCTAATCCGTAAATCATTCAGAACGATTCGGATACTTGCGGGAGTGCTTTAAAAGCAGCTTACCGATGCCATCCATTTAACTTTAACAAAATCATGACCGGAAAATCCGCCAATCCAAACCTTAAAACAATTTTATTATGTCATTCGTAAATCAACAAATCACAGACGCGGTAACGCAGACCAATGTAAAAGTAGTAGCCGAAGCTCCGGCCATGGCTCTGGGAAATGTTTATCAGACCGCAGCCCATTCCACCGGACTGATGTTTGAAAACGCCGTCAACAACCAGAACCAACAGAATATTTTAGGACAGGCAGCCACGACTCAGGGCGTAATGCAGATCTATAGCGTGGATACCGTAGCCGATGCTATTTCCATCGCCAGGATGATGAATCCTAACCCGTAATCCGTACGCAAAAACAACTCAGCAGCCGGATACAGTCCGGTTGCTTTTAAAAATCAATTCCAATTTAATAACCATGACCGGAAAATCCGGTTATTCAAACCTTAAACCCATTTAATTATGGCAAACGTAAATGAACAAATCACCGATGCAGTAACGCAGACCAACGTAAAAGTAGTAGCCGAAGCCCCGGCAGTGGCTCTGGGAAACGTATACCAGACCGCCGCCCATTCCACGGGACTGATGTTTGAAAACGCCGTCAACAACCAGAACCAGCAGAACATTTTAGGACAGGCCGCCACCACCCAGGGCGTAATGCAGATCTACAGCCTGGATACCGTGGCCGATGCCATCTCTATCGCCAGGATGATGAATCCTTCTTAACCTTAGTGTTTTCAGATTCTATTTCGGGGAGGGTAAGCGTATTCTCCCTGATTTTTTTTAAACTATACTAATTTTTAATCAAAAAATGAATATGAAATTTATAAAAATGATTATTAAAGTGGGAACATCTTTATTCTTTGTACCCACATTTTTCTCTGCTACCACCACTTATAATAGTTTCTCCGTTTTTCAAAGAAATTTTTCTTTGACAACATTTTTTCGGAATGCTAATAATGAAAGAACTTTTTTTAGAGAAGTTACTCCAACTATAATGAAAAGAAATATGCCGGAAAACTTTTTTAAAGCATTAGGGAAGATGGATAAATCAGAAGATAACATTTTAGAATATTATACGAAATATCACAATGAAAATGATTTCAGATTTCTTAATGAGATTGAAGAATTTACTGTGAAAAATAAATATCTTCTAAAAACAGATGCTTTTGTACTTTGGAGTTATACAACAAATCATTATTATTGGTATTTGAATAATTGGCTAAGAAATGGTATACATGCAAATAAAACAGAAGATATAGCAAAACTTTTAGAAAGTGCTTTGAAAAAAATGCCAACCTATAACGGACCTGCTTATCGGGCATTACAGCTTAAAACTAGTCGGGAACCACTTAAAAATGAGAGTGATTTAGAAGCCTTTTTGATTAAACATAGTGTCGGAGAAACCGTTATATTTAATGATTTTATTTCTTGTGGAAGTAGTGAAGAAGCTGCATTCTTTCATAGAGCAGATAAAAATGTTTTAATGGTGCTGAATGTTATAAATGCTCCGATAATTTCAGATTTTTCAGATGGTATTAAATTCAGAGGTTTTAAAGAGCATGAATTACTTTTAATGAGAGGAAAAAAGTTTAACATAGTAAATTATAAAAACATAGGGAGTAAACATTATTTTGAATTAATAGAAGTAATATGAAATCAGATTTTGATAAGTTTGTAGAAAGAGTTGAAAATTCCAGAAAGAAATTTTGGGAAATCGAATATCCCAAAATGACTCTGGAAGATAGAAAGAAGTATTGGCTGGCCAGTACACACAAAGGGATGCGCTCACAGGGTGAAGCTCTTGCCGATCCTTATTCAGAATTTTCTAAGGGATGGTATGATTTTGCAAAACAGCACGAGCCTGATTTTGATAAAATATTTGATGATGTAGTCCAAAACTTAGGTTTTGAGTTCGACTGGAAAGAATACAATAAGCGTATTAGAAATTAAGCCATAGGGCTGTTCGAAGAATTCAAACACCCTCCTCATTTATCGAGCAGCACAATCTCATCCGCATCCACAATCTGGTTTTGCACGGCATAGATCACCAGGCCGGCCATATTTTTCACACCGGTTTTCAGCATCAGGTTGGTCTTATGGGTTTCCACGGTTTTTGGCGAGATATAC
>JAKOOG010000034.1 GCA_022701545.1 Weeksellaceae bacterium
AACATCACTTACCGTAGCCTCAGACAATACGTTTTATGAACCTTACGATATTCCTTTAAATGAGGTTGTTGAAGTCTGGCAGTATGCCACCGGTATCTTTCCGGAAGACTTTTAACGGCAAAATTTACCCAAAATATGAGCAGCCACGAATCTTACCGGATTTGTGGTTTTTTTTATAAAATTAAGTAAAATTTAAGCTGTCCGATTGGTTCCGCGCCCTTAGGCATCACTCCTTCCCTATTTTGTTTAAACTTTCAGAAAAAATTGAAACTTAGCTGACGATTTGAATCTTTATTTCTCTGAATACAATAACACATGATTTCTTATAAGGTTTTAAATTTAACATGTATTCCATGGTATCTCTTTGATTTTCATTTAATTAATATTTCAAACTGTTGAATCCGTATTCTGCTTACTCTTAGTCTATTTTACGAGTAGATTTTGAAGAAGATAAAAACCACACTTGAATTCGGCAGATCCGATTATAAGATTTAAGAATAGAATCTCTAAGAATTTCCGGTATGGCAGAATTGTGATGGTCCGCTTACGGGATAAAATGCTTCCGGAACAATGTCCACAACAGAAGATGATCCTTCATAATTAGCTGGTCGGCCATTACATTATCGGAGAAGACTTTCAGCACCGTCTTCCCTCTTCCGGCCTGTCATTCGTACGCTCTTCAATTCAATAATAAATTCCTCAATATGACTGATCGAGATAGATGTCGATTACAAATGAACAGGAATTAGCCGGAATGCGGAAAGCAGGTGAAGCAGTTGCTTATACGCTGCGGGAAATGACAAAATATGGCCGGCCCGGTATAACAACCAAAGATCATGATGACTAAGGGGCTGCCATTCTTTCGGATTTCGGAGCCAGGTCTGCTCCTCACCTTACCTACGGATTTCCCGGCTGGACCTCCATCAGTGTCGGAAACGAATTTTGCCATGGAATCCCTAGCCCATCAAGAATTCTGAAAGAAGGAGACCTGATTAATATTGATGTTTCAGCGGAGCTTAACGGTTTCTGGGCCGATAACGGAAATTCTTTTATCATAGGAGAAGATATCCATCAGCACCGTAAATTGGTCGGTGCTTCCAGAGATATTCTGAAGAAGGCCATTGATCATATTAAAGGCGGGGTAAAAATTGCCGATATCGGCAGACTGATGGAAGCCGAGGCAAAAAAAAGAGGCTTTAAGGTTATTAAAAATCTAGGCGGCCACGGGATCGGCAGAAGCCTGCATGAAGCGCCCGACGAGCTGATGAATTACAGGAACCGCTTTGACGGAAGGAGATTTAAAAAAAATTCCGTTGTGGCGATCGAGACCTTTATTTCTACATCATCAAGCATTGCCGTTGATTAGGAGGATGGCTGGACAATGGTCGGAAACAAAGGCGGATTTATGGCGTAGCATGAGCATACCCTTGTTATTACCGACGGGAAACCCATCATTTTGACGGAGATGAACGGAATCCTGAACTGATCCGATAAAAAAACAACTTCTCAAATACGATTGAGAAGTTGTTTTAAAAAAGACTGTACGAATATTAATTTTTATAATCGCTGATTCCTTTAAACTGATGGTAGGAATCTTTGATGTGTTTCAAATGTTCCGAAACGATCGGCAGGCTTTTCTCGCTCAGCTTTCCACTGTCGATGGCATTCTGGTAAGCATCGATCGCCGCTTTTTCACCGAAAATAACATTGCCGATGGTAGATTCTTCCCGGTTTCCGAGCGTAAAAGAATTTTTGATGTCAATCCATGTTCTGTGCAATGCACCGGCTACCGATGAAGTATCTTGCGCCTCACCGCCGTCTTCCGTAATAAGATCGATGAGCTCATTCTTCATCACCTTGGTAAGGGAATTCATTTTTGCATATTCCGGTTTCACGTCGGGATAATTTTCCCAGACTTTGCCTTCCACTTTTCCAAAACCTTCAATTCTGTCATTGGTAATGTGAAGCAGATCATTTAAAACGGATATTTCTTCCTGATTTTTCATAAATAGATATTTTGTGATGTTGGAAATTCTGCAAGAACCATACCTTCATAACAGGAAATTCTTTTTCGTGGTACCTAAAAAGCTCCAAAATAAAATTTCAGTCTTTCAGTTATCCGTTAACTACTTTCAATTTGAGTCATGTTTTAATTTAACAAAAATATAACCCTCTGCCCGAAGGTAATCGCAAAATCGGATAAAAGAAAATCGTATTTTTAAGGTATCTAAAAAATAATTACAATTCATGAATACTTCAGACGGTGAAAACCCTCACCACATCAAAGCGGTCTTTTTTGACATCGACGGAACCCTGATCAGTTTCAAAACCGGAAAAATTCCGGAATCGACACAGAATGCCCTGAAAAAGCTCCGCGAAAAAGGGATCAAAGTTATTGTGGCTACCGGCCGGTCGATTAATTCCCTGCATCATATCAGTCATTTGGAATTCGACGGTTTTATTACCTTCAACGGAGCCTATTGCGTGACCACTTCCCGGGAACTGATCTCCAGATACACCATTGCTCCGGCGGATATTGAAAGTCTGATCCGTTATGCCGGAGAAGCACCGTTAAGCTATTCGTTAATGTATGAAGATAAGGTGGAAATAAACGATGCAACGCCTGAAGTCGTCGGGATGTACGCCCACGTTAACCTTCCGGTACCGCCGGTCCATACAGAATATATTGATATGGAGAACGTGCTGCAGGCCAATATTTTTCTGCGTCCTGAAGCTGAAGAGGAATTTATGGAAAAGGTGATGCCGAACAGTATTTCCTCGCGCTGGACGCCTCTTTTTGCGGATGTGAATGCCGGAGGAATTACCAAACAACTGGGCATAGAAAATTTCTGTACACATTTCGGGATCGATACAGCCGATACCATGGCTTTCGGAGACGGCGGCAATGATATTTCCATGCTGAAGTTTGTAAAAATTGGCGTTGCTATGGGCAATGCAAATGATGCAGTAAAGCAAATTGCCGATTTTGTGACGGATGAAGTGGATGAACACGGTATCGAACGGGCCCTGATCCGTTTCGGATTATTGTAATATTTTTCCCGCTCAGAATCCATATAAGCAAGGATTACCCGCTTTGTGGTATTTGTTTTAAATCTTTTTTAAAAAAAAGGCACAGTATATGTATAGAATAAAGCAAATCACTTAAAATTTTTAATTATGAGAAGTATATTATGGTTAGTCGCAGTTATCTGTATAGTAGTGTGGCTTTTAGGAATGTTAGGTATCGTACCTGGAATGGATACAGGATATTTGGTTCACATCTTATTGGTTATTGCCATTGTTGTGGTCCTTTATAATCTGATCTCAGGCAGAAGACCCCTCGATTAGATGAATGAATGTAGAAAGAAGAAAAATAGAAAGCTGGAAACCTCGTTTCCAGCTTTTTTATTATTTACAGAAAAGTGTTTTCCAAATACGTTAATCGCATAAGATTTTAAAGGCTCTGCTTTGCAAATATTTTAAGAACGCAATAAAAAGCGATCAGCCATAAATCAACGAAATCGACAGGAAAGTATATTCTTTTATTTTTTACCACCGGTAACGCCCAATTTTGCTTTTACGGCAGGGGTAATGTCTTCGCCGCCGTCCATATAAGCAATATTGCTTCCCTGGGAACTTGCCACATCAAATACATACGCCAGCCCTTTCTCTTTGGCTACAGCGGAAATGGTAGCAGCTACTTTCTGCTGAATCGGTGCAAACAGTTCAGTCTGTTTCTTGCTGATATCCTGCGCTGCTTTGGTTCTGGATGTTTCGATGTCTTTTCCCAAAGTCTGAAGTTCGGTCTGGGCAGTTGTTAATTCTTTAATTACAGCTTCCTTATTGGCTTCACTAATGGTCTTTTCCTTATCCTGGGCGGCTTTCAGCTTCGTCTGGTAAGTCGTGATCATTTTTTCAATGTCTCCCTGTTTGGTTTTGGTAAAAGTATCTAAAGATGCTTCAGCCGTTTTGGCTTCAGGCAGATTGTTGAATACATCGTCGGAGTTTACGTGTCCTATTTTCTGTTGTGCATGTACGAAATTTGAAGTCAGGAAAAGTCCTGCGACTAAAGAAAATGTTGTGATTAACTTTTTCATGTTACTTATTATTTTTAAAATTTTTTCCGTTATTAAGTCAGCAAATATAATAAATATAACTACATACCTAGTTATAATATTTAATTATAAATCTGCTTAAACCCGGCTTTATCTAACGGTAAAGAAAAGGCAGGCTGTTTTATGATTGGTATTTGATCAGCAAAAGTATTCACAAGAGCAAATCAAAGGTTTTAAGGCTTAATAGGCTTGCAAACGGATTAACGGCAGGATGAAAATCCTTTATGCCTTTTTGAATCCGGATAAAAAGATCAAACAGAGGTCATATAAAAAAGCCCGGATAAAATCCGGACTTGGTTGAAAGAATTTAATACTCTATATGATAATGAATTAAATACGAATTAAAAGTTGTACCGGATTCCCAGCTGTCCCTGGAATCTGGAAGCAAACTGATCGATGGTATACGGAAGTCCAGGAGTCTTGAAGTTGTATACCGGATCTCCTGCAGAAGGCTGTCCTGTCGCAACATTCCCTACTTTCGTTAAACCGACACTTGCTGTGGAGTTGAACGTATTCGGTACAAAATACACTTTCCCCCAGTCTTTGTTCAGTAAGTTCGTCAGATTGATAATGCTGAATGAAATCTGTAAACTGTTTTTGGATTTTTCGCTTAACCGTATTTCATCCATAATTCTGAAATCCGCCTGGATATTCCAAGGGGTAAAATCGCCGTTCCTTTCCGTGAATTTTCCTCTTCTGCTGTTTAGATATCCATTTCCGCTGATGAATTTTTCATAATCTGCTACCTGCTGTGCTGTAGTGACTAAGATATTGCCTGATGCGTCTTTTATCGGAGCAATATATTTTGTAGCTTCAGTGGCATCTTTAAATACATAAGCAAGTCCTGCTGCCTGTCCGGTATTGGCAATCGTACTGTTTACGAATCCCCATGAAAAAGGATTCCCGGACTGTGCATTAAAGTATACGTTGGCCGATAATCTGTTCGCCTGGGAAAGCGGAACGGAATATCCTAAATTGGCGACAATCCTGTTTTTGATCGCAAAGTTGGAGGTCGTCAGTTTAGGATCGTTCGGGGTTAGAGACTGGTTCATCTGCCAGTTGCTCTCCATGGAATTCCGAATTCCGTTGGTAATATCTTTTGCATCACCGTATGTATATGCCACAAAGAAGTTCAATCCGAAATTATAGGCTTTGGAAAGCTGGGCCGTCAGGTTGTAACGGTAGCCCTCTTTTGTATTGGAAAGCATATAGGCATTGGAGAAATTGCTGTTGATATTGGTCGTGTAGATCGGCATTTCGTGGTTTGCATCATAGCTGTAATAGGTAACGTTATCCGTTTTGTTCACCTGCTGGAATTTCAGGTCGTATAAAACTTTCGTATAAATACCTTCCAGTGTAAATTTATATCCGGAAAGGGTATAATCGAACGCCAGTGAGCTTCTCCACACCCGCGGCATTTTAAAGTTATTGTCGATTAAATCCACCTGTACTTTAGAAGAATTTTGCCATTTCGGGAAGTTCCCGCTTATCAGGGGATCTCCGTTGGCCGCCAGCTGGGCAGCGGTCGGTGCATTATAATCATAGCTTCCGAATCCTACCCCATCATTGTAATATGCGTATCCGAGCCATGCGAAAGGAATTCTTCCCACAAAAATCCCTGATCCTCCTCTCATCACAACAGACCGGTCCTGGGTAAGATCCAGATTGAATCCTAATCTTGGGGAAATGGTCGGCTTGTTCAGGTAATCATTGGTAAGATCTCCTAATTTTGTATACGTATAGGTATTTCCATAACTTGGATCTGCCGGCGAATTTGTTACTTTAGGGCTTAATACCGGTTTGTTCGGAAGATCGGTATAATCTACTCTTATCCCTGGCGTCAGCCTAAGCCTTCCCCAGTTGATTTCGTCCTGAACATAAGCCGATAAAAGATTTACTTTGTAATGCGCATAAGGATTGTCGAATAAACTTTGGCGGTCCTCTCCCGCCAGAGAATAAGTCCCCCTGATCCTGGCCGGATTTGAATTGTAGAAGTCATTTAAGCTTTTATAGGAAATCCTTCCGTTGAGCGCATTGACGAAACCGTAATCGATGTTGTACAGTTCGTTGTGGGTGCCCAATAAGAAGGTATGGTGCCCGGTCTTGTACGTTAAGTTATCCGTAATTTCAAAAGTCTTCTGCCTCATATTGAAGACCGTTGCCTCCCGGTCGTTGCCCAGCAGAATTGTGCCTCCATTATAGGCAATTTCCACCTGCGGGAACATGGCATTCTGGGAAGTTGGATCCCTGTAATCATGGATCGATGAATATCCTAAAACCAGATTGTTGTTCCACCGGTCATTAAAACGGCTCTTCAGCTCCAGGGTTGTGGTGGAAGATGTATTTTTCTGTACGAAATCCATACCCGAAAAACGGAAGTTAGCCGCGTCTCTTTCCAGATTGGAAGCATGCGAAAATACCGTATTGTTTTTAATAGATAACGTATGCTTATCATTAATCTTCCAATCTAATTTGTTGAAGAGTTTTGAACTCTCTGAGAAATTGGTGTACTGATCAGAACTTCCGGTATTGAAACCGTATTTGGTTCTTACAAAATCCGAAATCTGCTGGGCAACGGTACCGTTTACCAAAGATCCCTGATCTCCCGCATTATAAAAAACAGGATCAGTCCTTTTCGTATATTCCATATTCGTAAACAGGAAAAGTTTATCCTTTATCACAGGCAGTCCGACTCTACCGCCGTAAATGAAATCTCCGAATGAGCTGGGCATTCTGGAATTGTCTCCTACTCTGTTTTTTCCGGTGATGGCTGCATTTCTGCCGTAGAAATACATCGACCCTTCTACATTGTTGCTTCCGCTTCGGGTAACGGCATTGATGCTTCCGCCCAGAAAGTTTCCTAATTTTACATCATAAGGGGCAATATAGACCTGCACATCCTGAATGGCATCGAGGCTGATGGAATTGGAACGGGTGCTGCTTCCCGGCATTCCGGAAGTCCCGGTTTGTCCGCCTAAAGAAGGACTGAATCCGATGGCGTCATTATTTATAGAACCGTCGATCGTTACATTGTTGTAACGGAAGTTGGTTCCGTTGAAGGAGTTATTGGCACTCTGGGGAACAAGCTTGGTAACATCCTGAATACCGCGGTTGATATTCGGCAGTCCTGAAATCTGTGCCTGGCTGATGCCCACGCCGAATTTCGCGGCAGTGGTTCTTTTGGACGTCAGCTTTACTTCATCGATTACTTTTTCATTGCTGCCCAATTCTACTACCGGAAGATCATTGTTTCCCAGGGAAAGCTGCACATTGCTGTTGGAGTATACCACTTTTGAGCCGTCGGTTACCTCTATGTTGTAAGGTCCTCCAGGCTGCAGATTGTCCAGGCTGAACTGCCCGTTTTTATTGGACTTGGTTTCGAAACTGCTGTTGGTCGGAATGTGGGTAACTTTAATGGTCATTTCGGAAGAGGTTCCTCTGAGTCTCCCGAAAATTTTAGAGCTGGTTTCCTGCGAAAAAGCAAGGCTGAAAGATAATAATGCAACTGCACAGATTATTTTTTTCATTTTTTTATACTTCAAAATTGTATGGCAAAATTACCCGGAAGTATATTTTCAGGCCGTTAACATAGAGATAACATTCCGTGACAAAATATTTAACAGTTCCTTAAAAAAAAATTAAAAAGCTTTATTTGCATATATGATTTATAATATTTTTTAATGGACATCATATCAGAAACCCTCTATTGACCGGCTTTCAGCCGTTTAAGTTTAATTTAAGTTTTTTTTAACCGTAAGTTTAAATCCCTAAAACAAAAAAGCCTCCCGTCTTGGGAGGCATAAAATAAAGGTTTTACCGGTTAACCAGGAACCTGTGCTTTTTCATAAATCAGGGCTTCTGATTTTAGTTCTTTCCAGAAATCCGAAGGAATGTTTTCTTTCCATGCCTTCATATTATCTTCTACCTGCTCCGGTTTGCTGGCTCCCGGAATAATCGATACAAATTCATCGGCAGCAAGTACAAACTGAAGCGCTGCATGGGTAATCGTCGTTCCGTACCTTTTGGCTATGTCATTGATTTTATCGCGTTTTTCCGTCATCCCTTTTGGAATGACATCTTT
Source organism: Weeksellaceae bacterium (assembly GCA_022701545.1). Lineage (GTDB taxonomy): Bacteria > Bacteroidota > Bacteroidia > Flavobacteriales > Weeksellaceae > Chryseobacterium. Next base: position 8,197 of record JAKOOG010000034.1, read on the forward strand.
ATAGTTGAATCTCGGTCTGCCGTTGATGAACCCGGAATTGTATCCTGCTCCGGAAACCAGCTTCACACCGGCTTTTTTTACGGCAGGCAGCAGGCGGTCAACCGCTTCTTCATGTTCCAGGATCGAATATTGGGTGGCTGAGAGGCAAATATCCGGATCAGCAGAATCCAGGCAGTCCAAGATCGGTTCAATTTTATTAACGCCCATACCCCAGGCCTTGATGACACCCTGGTCACGAAGCTCCGATAATACTTTAAAAGCGCCTTCCCTGGCCTGTTTTAAGAAATAAGGATACCGGTCGCCTACCTGGTCTTCAGAAAGGTCATGGACATACACGATATCAATATGGCTTGATCGGGTTCTTTCAAGACTTGCTTCAATGGATCTTTTAATGGCGTCGGCAGTATAGTCATGTTCAAAATCAAATGGCAGAGGATCCTGCCACATCGTCGGCGGTACTTTATCTTCAGGAACTTCCACAAACAGACGTCCTACTTTGGTAGACAGTATAAATTCATCCCGGTTCTGCCCGTGCAGGAAATTCCCGAATCTTCTTTC
>JAKOOG010000073.1 GCA_022701545.1 Weeksellaceae bacterium
CAGCAAAGGCATGGTTATGACTAAAGTTCCGATAAGGATCGATGCGATCCGGACATCCGACAGAGGTACCGGGCGCGGGATAAATTCAAATACGATAATCAGTTCACAAACCAAAAAAGGGACAAAAGAGAGATAAAAGGAAAGATAATACTGCCTGTTCAAATGAAACTGGTGCAGCAAATCTTTCAGCCCATCCAGTGTTTTCATCCCCGGATCACTCATATTTTTATAGAGCTTAAAAAACTGGCCGTAAAAGAAAAAAGTAACAAAAACCATCGATGCAATCAGGATAGAAAGGTAAAACTTAAATTTGAAATTCCCTTCGCATAAGGTAATGACCGCAAAGGCAAAAACAAAAATCGCTGCGGTGGACCACAGTTCCATCCGCATATTCTTGCGCATCTTCTCCAACGGTAGCTTGAATTTATTTTTCTGGTCGAGGCTGATTTCCGGCGTTATTTCAAATGAATCGTCCTCATTCCAGGCATTCTTCAGTTCGTCTATATTCATGATCAATGGATTTAAAAATTAATATTATGATTTTGTAAGATCTCTTTCAGTTTATTCTTGGCGCGGTTCATTTTTACCCGTACATTCCCTTCGGAAATACCCATCTGCCCGGCGATTTCCTTTCCGGGAAAATCTTCCAGGTAATAGAAAATAAAAGCTTTGTCGATGGGATTCAGCTGGTGGATGGCTTTGTACATAGCACTCAGCTTATCCTCTTTTTCATGGTCGAATTCATCCTGTACTATTTTATAATTGGAAAAATCTTCCCGGCCGATGAAACTTCTTTTCTTTTCGTTTTTCAGAAAAATAATGGCCGTATTCAAAGCAATTCGGTAAAGCCAGGTAGAAAATTCGCTATTCCCTTTAAACCTGGGATATGCTTTCCAAACCTGATAGGTAATCTCCTGAAAAAGATCGTCCCGGTCGTCTTTTCCGTCCATATACATTTTAGAAATCTTAAAAATGATTCCCTTATGCTTTTCGATCTTGTCTAAAAATTCCTGTTCTGATGAAACCATGATTTTTTATACTCTGTAGAGTTAGTTGCTGCCGGAGAAAAATGTTACAGCCATTTTATGAAAATAATGAAAAAATAAGATGATTTTCTAAACCAATTACAATTTAAACCTTTCATCAATAATAAATCTCAATTTAATTTTTTTCAGCTACCATATTATGGCTCAATATTTGAAATTCATGTGTTACACCAAAAATATAATTATGCCTTACATTACAAAACAGGACGATCAGAACGTCCAACTTTATTATGAAGATTTCGGATCAGGACAACCAATTATTTTAATTCACGGATGGCCGTTAAGCGGAAAATCATGGGAGATGCAGATTCCCGTACTTTTAAATTTGGGTTACCGGGTGATCGCTTATGATCGAAAAGGTTTTGGAAAATCCTCTCCGACCGCAGACGGATATGATTATGACGGACTGGCAAAAGATCTGCACGAGCTGATTTCACAACTGGATTTGAAAAACGTAATTCTTTTCGGATTCTCGATGGGAGGAGGCGAAGTGGTACGTTACTTAACCAATTACGGATCTGAAAATGTAGATAAAGTCGCGCTGATTTCATCAATCATTCCTGTCGTTAAACAAAAAGAAGACAATCCTGACGGGGTTCCGCAGGAAAAACTGGATGAGATTCTGAATTCATTGAAAACCGACAGAATCACTTTCCTGGAATCTTTCCATAAAGATTTTTATAATTACGGAATGCTGTCTAAACCGGTAAGCCAGAAGCAGCTGGATTATGACTGGGCCATCGCGTCTTTTGCCAACCCTATTGCGACCATCAAGTGTGCGGAAAGCTGGGCAAATACCGATTTCCGCCCGGAACTTCCTAATGTAAATGTACGAACCCTTATTGTTCATGGGGATTCCGATAATGTGGTTCCCATTGATACGGCTGGAAAACAGGCTGCCCAGGGAATTGCCAATAACGAATTTGTAATTATTGACGGTGCGCCGCATGGCCTCAACGTTACCCATGCTGATGAACTGAACAGTATTATAAGCAGGTTCCTGACACAACAGTAACATTTGTTCTAATATATGCTTTTTGATTTTTATTAATCAAAAAAAATCCGCTGCCTCATTTAGGTTGCGGATTTTATTTTTGGGATATTCTCGCACAGATAGAATACTTGGATTTGATTTCCCATAAACTGCATGGATTCAAAGGATGATGACTTGGCTTCTGCTCTGCTAGCCATCCGCTAAAAATCCCAGATTTTTGAAAACTTTTGTATACTTTCTTTAAGCATGAAACATCTGGTTTTTTATGCAGCATCCATATTTCTTGATCCTTTTGACTTCGTTGAATCTTTGGTTTGTAGTTAAATCTCCCACAGATTTCACAGGGTAAAACCAGTGGCTTCGAGTAACCTCAGCCACCGGTAAACCAGACATTAATTCTTGTATTAAAAAATATAATCGGTGCTTAAGAAATTGGAATCGTGGTCCCTGACAATGGTATTCAGCAGGTTCTTATTGGAATCCGTAACTTTTGCCGCAACCAGTGATCTTATGGAAAATGACCGGAGTGCATCAAAAACGGAAAGCGTTCCTTCCGCACTGTCCTTTCTTCCGGTAAACGGAAAGACATCCGGGCCGCGCTGTGCCTGGCAGTTGATATTCACCCGGCTGACCAGATTCACAAAAGGGTCAATCAGTTTTGAAACCTCCATCGGATCTTCGCTGAAAATGCTCACCTGCATTCCGTGCGAAGCATGCACCTGATAATCGATCGGCTCTTCAATATTTTCAAACGGAACCACCGGAATTATAGGTCCGAACTGCTCTTCATGATAAAGTTTCATCTCGCTGTTTACCGGATAGACTACTGCCGGGAATACAAAGGACTCTTCCGTAAAACCACCGTGGTCATTCAGTACTCTGGCTCCTTTAGACAACGCATCGTCGATGCATTCTTTAAGATAAGCCGGTTTATTGATTTCCGGAAGCGGGGTAATCTTTACCTCTTTTTCCCATGGAAGGCCGGCCTTCATTGCAGATACGGCAGCCGTTAATTTTTCAGTAAATTCTGCCGCTACTTCTTTCTGAACGAAAATCAGCTTTAAAGCCGTACATCTCTGCCCGTTAAAAGAAAGTGCGCCCAAAATACATTCGCTTACGGCCACCTCAAGGTTGGCATGTTTGGTCACAATCGCCGCATTTTTTGCATCCAGACTTAAAATCGCCCTTAAACGATTAACTTTCGGATGCAGTTTTTTCAGTCCGTTGGCCACTTTGCTGGAGCCGATGAATGCCAGTACATTCACTTTTCCGCTTTCCATGATCGGGGTAATGATTTCCGAACCTTTACCGTACAGGGTATTGACCGTTCCGGCAGGAAATGCCTCCTTGAATGCTTTCAATAAAGGATAATGCGCCAATACCCCATGCTTCGGAAGTTTAAAGAGGATGGTATTCCCCATGATCAGTGCCGGAATTAACGTTGTGAAAATTTCATTTAACGGATAATTAAAGGGGCCCATGCTGAGCACAACGCCCAACGGTGCTCTTCTGATCTGTGCAATGGTTCCTTCCGCCTGCTGGAAACGGGACGATTCTCGGTCCAGGTCTTTTAAAGCGTCGATGGTCTGGTTGATGTAATCTACGGTTCTGTCGAACTCTTTGGTGGAATCGCCCAGTGTTTTTCCGATCTCCCACATCAGCAGCCTGATGATAAGATCCCGTTCCTTAATCATAAGATACACAAACTTCTGCATGCATTTAATCCTCCCTTCCACCGACATGGTCGGCCATTCACCAAGTCCGTTATCATAGGCTTTTACGCACGCATCCAGAACCTTCATCGCTTCATCTGGCCCGATATCAGGAATGCTCCCCAGTAATTTTCTCTGGAGACCGTTTTCGGTGCGGATGCAGACCGGGGAATAAATTTCCTGTATATGACCGTCCCACTGTACCAGCTCACCGTTGAGCAGGTATTCCCGCTGATGAAGCTCAGGAACTTTATATTCTTCTGGAATATCGTTTTCGGATTTGAATATTTTGTGAAATAAAGAGGTGTCTTCTGAACTCATAATTTTTTTTATTTTTAATAGTCTGATAGGATTTGAATATTAAAGGTAGCCTTAAATTTTGATTTTAAAAAGAGCGTATTAATAGATTTGTTCTATTTAAAAAAAGTTTAACATGGCGGAACCGGAAAAACAATAATTTTGCTTAAAAATAATTCTATGTATTCAAAATTCGCTCTTGGCGCTCTCTTATTCCTTTCAGCACTTGTTTTTGCCCAGAATTCCAGGACTGCCCATACGGTGATGGCCGGCGGAAAACCGGTTCACACCTACGCCAAATTGCCGGCAGTAAACAAACCGGCTCCACAATTTACCCTTACGGATGTGACCATGAAAGACCAGACGCTTGATTCCTACAAAGGAAAATACCTAATCCTGAATATTTTTCCAAGTGTCGATACCGGGGTTTGTTCGGCTTCGGTAAGACATTTCAACGAAGATGCCGCCAATCTTCCGAATACCGTGGTGCTCTGCATTTCCAAAGATCTGCCGTTTGCCCAGAAAAGATTTTGCGGGGCTGAAGGGATCAAAAACGTGGTGATGCTCTCGGATTTCCGTTCGGATTTCGGAAAAAAATACGGGGTTGAACTGACGGATTCTGCCATGAAGGGCCTGTTGAGCAGAGCAGTTGTTGTTATTGATCCTTCAGGAAAGATCATTTACGAAGAACAGGTAGCGGATATTTCCCATGAACCGAATTATGAAGCGGCCATCGGTGCCCTGAAAAAATAAAATATTTACCTATCCTGCCAAAGGCCGTTTTACAGACGGTCTTTTTTTATCTCTTGATTAATCGCCGTCCCCGCCAATTCCATTAAATTCTTTGGTTGAATAATATAGAAATGTCAGGACCAGTAAATCATCCGCTGATTCATCTGCTTCTATATGAAAAACGGGATCCTTAAACCATCGCCTTTCTTCTTTGATCTCAATAAGAAGGATGCCTTTTTCAGACAGCCTATTTGTTTTCTTTAAATCAAAATGATAGATCCTTACTTCTTCACCGGATTTGATGATCCGTTCTTTCGCCAGATCGGTAAAATAAATAACCCCTTTGCTGTTGAACAGCTCCAGATCATTTTTCATAAATCCCACATTCCGGATGTCGTAGCTCCTGGAATCGTAAACAATATAGTGTCTTAAACTGAAAAATGTGCTGTTGTCAATGATTCTTCCCACTTCACACTGATTTTCATCGAGCATCACAAACTGCTTTCTTTGGCGGCTGGCGGTATATTTTTTCAAGATGACCTAATTTCTTTTTGTCTTTTTCTTTTTTGTCGTTACCAAAATTACTCCATTCATTCCTTTTGCGCCATATAAAGCAGTGGCCTTCTCATCTTTTAAGATATTTATGGTTTCTATGGATTCAGGATCCGTTTTCTGCAATTCTTCCAAGGTGATTACCCGGCCATCCAAAACGGTCAGCGGTTTTTGATCCTCCCGTAAACGTAAAGAAGTATGGGCACCTCCGATCCGCAGCTGCTTTTCTGAATGGTCTTTCAGAACAGGCTTTCCCAGGATACCCTGCAATGTTGATAATGTTTCTTTCTCTTTTTGAGCAGTGGTTAACTGATCTTCACAGATCAGCGTTCCTCCGCCCGTAACCATTGATTTAGAGATTTTTTTTGAAGAAAATCCTTTTATTACCAATCCATCCGTCCGTTCTTTCAAAGTATCGCCTGAATAATGTTGCCCTTGTAAACAGACAAAACCTCCGGCCGTCAACATGAAACCGACGGCAAACTTTGTAAAAAGGGAATTGATGTAAGAATATCCCAGGTCCCTGTTCAGTTGGGATTCCCTGAAATTACCGCAGATATTCCCGGAAGGATCTGAAAAGGCACGGATCATTTCATCGTCGGAAGCATCGGTAAAATCCTGCACGGTCTTGGAACATACGGAACAGAATCTTCCTTGCTCATTCGGGGTCATGGCTTCCCAGTTTTCGTGACACGGCTTCGGTATAATGATTTTCATAAGGATCGCTTTTATCAATAAAGATGCATCATCCATCGAAAAGGTTGGAAAGAAGTATATAATTTTTTTAAATCCGGATATTTTCCAATCTGAAAAAATTCCCGATCTTTCGGAAATCAAAACCAACCCCTCTGAACTTTTAAAGCAGTATGAAAGAAGACAGCATCGACCGCCTGAACCATTTATTTTACAATTTAAAAACAGAAGAAGAAAAACTGCAGCACCGCCTGGCGAAGAAAAAGAGCGAGGAAGAGCTTTTTATGGAAGGTTTCAGGATGCTGTGCAAAAACCTGATCGATCCGAAAATGCAGGAGTTCCGGAGAATGCTGAGAGAGAATAAATTCGGCAGCAAAATATCCATTGCCGAAGAAACGGCAAACGGAACGGGAATTCTTGCGCAGCCCCACATCAAGCTTCAGATTTCCAGAAATGTGGATTCAAATTTTTATGCGAACGACAAATTTCCGCACGTACTATTTACAGCCGACAAAAATTTAAAAAGAATCGGAATTCACCTGGATACCATTTTCCAGAACGGTACGGGAACAGCAGCCATGAAACCGGAGTATTATACTCTGGAAACATTGGACGAAGATGCCATTGAAAAAGAAATCATCGAAGGGCTGGAAAAGATCCTGGTTAACCGGTAAGGCTTTCAGAACCGGAAGAGGGAAACTGGATGCCGGAACTTTTTTCCGGTCACATCAGAGATCACGATCTTGAGTATTAAGTCAGTGCGGCTGGCTATCAATTCCTGTACTTTTGTTTCCTTTCATCTTCGTGCAGACCGTAATCCATACCGTCGACAGCAGTAAGGAAAGGCATGTAATGCAAAGCCCTGCTTTATAAAGATCGTACGGAACAATCTCCGTTTTATAAGCAATGGACAGAGCCAGAATTCCGAATTCCCCGGTCTGCGAAAGGAGGGCGCCGCCGTACCAGCTCTCTTTCCAGTTGTATTTCATCACCCTGAAAACCAGGGCCGACATCACGCTGTTGCTGATCAGCACGAAAAAAGTACCGAGCAGAATGATCTCATAATGCTCATACACATACTCCAGATCCAGCCTTAACCCGACCGATACGAAGAAGAGTGTGATAAAAAATACTTTGAAAGGAATCAACGCGTGCTCGAGCCAGTTCAGCATTTTCAATCTTCCGACCATAACGCCGGCAACAAAGCTTCCCAACGCACTGCTCAGCCCGATCAGCTCTGCCAGCAGCCCGAACCCGAGACAGATGAGCAGTCCCGTGAATACCTGCAGGTCATGGTCGTCTTCAATATTCCGGAACAGCCCGGGCAATTTGATTTCCTGAACGTTCCTTATTTTTTTAAACAGGAAAAATACGGCCATACTGAAAAGGACGGGCAATACAAGATGCCAAAAACCCGACTGCTCTCCGCTCCAGGATTTCAGCAGGGTAAGCACCGGCGCCAGCAGCAGGTCCTGAACGATCAGGATATTGAGCAGGGTAATTCCGAAACCGGTAGAAAGCATTCCGTGCTTTTTAAGAAATTCGCTGACGACTGCGGTGCTGTTGAAGGTAAACAGAATGGCCGTCAGGATGGTGCTCCTGAAATCCAGCCCGATAAAACGCCCGATTACAAAAGCAAAGCCAAGACTGAGCAGGATCTTGATCCCCTGCGCCACCAGCGGTTTGACGATAAGGCTGTGGTGGTTCGGAATGCTGATTTCCATCCCGAGGAAAAACATCAGCAGGAGAATGCCCATCTCCCCGATGACTTCAATTTCATGGATTCCGGTAAATACTTTAAGAACATAAGGCCCTAGCAGAATTCCGGCGGCGATGTAAGCAATAAGGTAAGGCTGCTTCAGTTTTTTCAGCAGGAAAATAAGTCCTGTGGTAACGAGGCATAGAATGCAAACTGATAAAAGCAACGTATTCATAACGCACTGTTATTTAAATCTACATAAAAGGTTGACAGAATAGTTATTACATTTCGTACGATTTACCAATGACCGGTAATAACAATTGGCTTTCCTGAGGAAAACCAATTGTTGTAAGTTTGTATTGAATTACTGAATTTCGATCAGTCTCGGTGCCTGTTTCCTGGCTTTTTCCGTTTTGGGAATCGTCAGTTTCAGAACCCCGTTGTCGTATCGGGCCTCGATGTGTTCTTCATCCACCACGTCTTTGGCAAGCTCGAAGCTTCGCTGGAACGACTGGTAGCTGAATTCCCGCCGGGTGTAATGGGTTTTGGATTCTTCGGTTTCATTTTTTTTGGATGACGAAATGGTAAGCAGGTTGTTGTCCAGGGTGATCCTGAAATCCTCCTTTTCCATTCCCGGTGCCGCTACTTCCACTTCGAAGTTTTGATCATTTTCCCGGATGTTCACTGAAGGGACCGTCGTTAATGTGGAAGAAAAATTGGTGTTGCCCCAATTAAAAAGTTCGCGGCTGAAAAAGTCATCGAACAGTGCCCGTGGGTTGGCAGGCAGTAAGCTGCCGTTGTTTCTTTTTACGATTGACATAACAAACGAATTTTTAAGGTTAAACATTAATTTTAATGAACACACTTCAATATTTTCAAAGGCTGTGCCACGGCTATACGGCTGAAATCTTGTCACTTGAAGTGAAAATTTGTCATTTACGAAGGTTAAAATTGTCAGTTTCCGAAAAGCTTTTATACTGATTGTCCCTATTTTTGATATATTCTGGTGGAATAACAAATACAAACACACCAACCCACTAACCGCTTTATTATAATGAACTTATCCGAACATCATCTTGAAGAATTGCGACAGGCCATGGAAATCCTGGAAAATCCCGGAATCGTTGCCAAAATTACCAACGTTATCGGTCAGCCTTTGGAAAAAGCCCTGGAGTTTCTTCCTAAAAATGTACATGAAAAAATAGGAACGATTACCGAAGCTGCCCTGATGAAAGCTGCTGATGCTGCTGTTTTCACGGTAAAAGATACCCCAAACGCCCGGCCGTCCAACTGGTGGCATAAAATCGGCGTCGCGGCTTCCGGGGCAGTAGGTGGTTTTTTCGGACTCCCGGCACTTGCTGTTGAGCTTCCGGTTTCCACCACCATTATGCTGCGCTCCGTTATCGATATCGCCCGCAGCCAGGGAGAATCGGTGAAGGATCCTGACGTTAAGCTGGCCTGCCTGGAAGTATTTGCTTTGGGCGGAAAAAGCGAATCCGACGATGCCAGTGAAAGCGGATATTTCGCTACCCGGATCGCCCTGGCCCAAACCATGTCTGAGGCGGCCAGACAGTTTACATCAAGAACCCTTGCCGACGAAAGCGCTTCGATGATCGTTAAATTAATCTCCAAGGTAGCTGCACGATTCAGTGTGCAGGTCTCTGAAAAAGTAACCGCTCAGGCGGTTCCGGCCATTGGAGCGGCTGGCGGTGCCATCATCAATACCTTATTCATTAATCACTTCCAGGATATGGCCAAGGGGCATTTTATCGTCAGAAGGCTGGAAAAGGTCTATGGTGCAGAAACCGTTAAGACTGCATATGAAGAGATGCTGAACAATTAAAATATAATGCTTAAACTTCGTCAAAGCCTTTTCAGCTTTGACAAAGTTTTATTGATGAAAATACCGCGGATCCGGATACTGAAACTGAAAGTCCAGCTCGGAGATCAGCTTTTCCGGAGAGATGATTCTTCCTATATCGGTTCGCGTTCCGGAATACGGCAGGCCTTTCTGGGCATTGATAACTTCTTCCTTATCCGGATGAACAGGAGCCACGAGATTATACACTTTCGACTCCGAATGTTGGTCCAGCATCTTTTCAACCACAGCGCAGATGTCTGCGTAATGGATGTGGTTCA
>JAKOOG010000086.1 GCA_022701545.1 Weeksellaceae bacterium
CTGTCTTTATATAAATAGCTTAAGAATAATTTTTTCTTAAAATAGCTTTCGTCTTCCAGTTCACTCCTGAATGCGGCAAACTTTTCTCTGAAAAACGCATTGATCTTCTTTGTTCTTTCGGAATAACCTTTCCCGAAACTTTCATCTTCTTTAGGGATCCGGTTGCCAACCTTTACGGTAATGGCCCCGTCGTAAATAATGAAGTCTCCTTTCGGCTGCACTTCGGAATTTCCGTGGATATAGACCGGAACGATATCCAGTCCGAATTCTTCCGCAATATAAAAAGCCCCTTTATGAAACCTTTTGATATCATTGGTGTATGAACGTTCGGCTTCAGGAAATACAACCAGCGAATATCCCTGGTCTATTTTTTCCTTCAGCTGCTGCATTCCGTTTTCGATGCCCTGGGAAACCGGATAAAAGCCCAGTGCCCGCACGATCTTTCCGAAAACCGGCGAATTGTAGACCCAGTCGTTTACCAAAAAAATAATTTTGTGGGTGGTCATGGCCATCGTCAGGGTATCCAGAAATGAAGTATGGTTTGCAATGATGACGGCAGGCTTGCTGAAATCCTCATTCGGGTTTTTAATGAACTTCTTCTTTACAAATGGATTCGTATAAAGGACAGAAGTTAAAAACCGGGCGATAATTAATTTTATAAAATTTAATGTTCTGCCTTTGGATCTCTTCACAAAAATGCTTCCGATCACCGAAAAAAACAGTCCGCCGAGCCCATAATAGATAAATGAAAGAGCGGAATTAAGGAACAGCCTGAATGTAATAGGTGAAAGTCCTTTCTTAGCCCGGTTTGTGATGAGCAGCCGGAACCAGAAAGGGTACAGGGTTGAGGTAATGATAATAACGGAGAACATCCCGATCAGGGCCACCAGTGCCAATGAATGGAGAGCTGGGTGTTTTGCAAAAATCAGCGAACCGATGGAAAGAATGGTGGTAAAGACGGCCAGGATAATGGAAGTCCGGTAGGTCGGAAGCTCATTTTTTCCTGTCGTATGCTCTTTCTGCATGGCCTGGGTAAGGAAAATACTGAAATCGTCTCCCACCCCGAAAATAAGGGTACACACCACGGTGCTGAAAATATTTAATTCCAGTCCCAGGAAATAGAGAATTCCGGCGGTCACCACTCCTGTTAAAACAATCGGGAACATGGTAAGAACGGTCAGCTCAAAATTCCTGAAAAAAACGATGATCGTCAAAACAATGGCTAAAAGGGAATAGTTAATCAGTGTATTAAAGTCCCTTTTCAACAGTCCCAGAAAGTTTTCGTTCATCTGCTGCCGGTCGATGGCCAGTGCATCATGTTTCTTTTCGACGTCTTTGATGAAAGCATCTCTTTTGTTTTCGTTCACTTTCACCACGTTTGAAACCGTGTAGAACCCGTTTTCCTGACTCAGGAATTCCGGGATCTGCAAGGCTTTTACTTTTTCGTAATCCTTTAAACCCAGCGTCGTGTAATTTTTATCTAAATTTTCGGTAAACTGATCAAAGGCAGCCCTGTTGAACCCAAATCGATTTCCGTTTTTGATCAGTTCCGAAACCGTTTGGCTTTTCTTATCAGGACTCCAGAACTTTTTCCAAGCTTCAATCTTTTTCTGCTGGTCCTTTTCAGACAGCACCACATTTCCGATGGAGTTGTAGCTTAAGATTTTGCCTTCTTTTTTTTCTTTTTCCAGAAACCGGCTCAGTTCGGAGTTTCTGGTGAGGGCTTCGTTCCCGGAATTTCCGTAAGAAATTGTATAAATGGATTTTGAAGTGATGTCCGACAGTTTCTGGAGTTTGGCTTCGCTGACCTTCAGGTCTTTCGGAATATAGTTCAGATCACCGATGTCTTCATTGAATCCCACTTTTCTGAATCCGAACAGGCACGCAATGATAATAACGGAACAGATGATAATTAGAGGTTTGTTCTTCTCGTAGGGATAAGCACCGATCCTGTCTATAAAATTGGTTTTGGCATGTTCGTCTTTCTCCCTGGGCTTATAAAGCTGCGGAACAATAATCAGGGCTGTAACCGATGATAAAATAACGGTAATGGCTGCAAAAAGGCCGAGATCTTTCAAAGCTTCCGAACGTACAAAGACCAGGCAGAGAAAAGAAACGGCGGTTGTAGCGCTGCTTAAAATAATGGGCTGCGTGATTTCTTTGTAGAGTTCCTCAATGTTATTGTTGTGCTTGTAATGTGTGAGGATATGAAGGGCATAATCGATGGTGATTCCTATCAGGATTGCCCCCACACTTAATGAAATGGCTGAAATTTTATCTTTAATAAAATAGAGGATCAGCAACGCCAGGAGTACCGAAAAAACAGTCGGCAGAAATACAATAATGGGTGTAAAGAAATTGCGGAAATAATAGATAAGGAGAACCAGAAGCACCGTCATGGAAATCATCACCGTGTTCCGGATGTCTTTTTTGATCTGCTGCGCATTGGCCACGGCAATGACCGGTGAACCGAAATAGCTGATTTCCGTTTTCCCTTTAAACTGTGCGTTGAGGTTTTCTTTTATCTCGTTCAGCTGATTGATGAACGCTTCGTTATTTTTGGTATCGTTGCTTTTGTTTTCAGGATTGATGAAGAGAAGCAGGTTTTTCCCGTCTTTGGTAACGATGTAGTTGTCTTCCAGCCTGAAATCTTTGCTGATGTTCAGCGCGTTTAGTTTTTTAATGCCTAAGAAAGTAATCCCAAGCGGATCTTTCTTGATGAATTCTTTCGTTACCAGGCTGGTGGGGGACACGAGGGAAACATAATTGTCTTCAACCTGTCTGGCAATGCTGTCTTTCCGGAGTTTCCTCTCAATTTCGCGGTAATCATTTTCATTTAGGAATAAAGGCAGGTTCCGATTGACAAAATCAAAAGTTTCCGATATTTCACGGTCATCTACTTTCCCCTGGACGGAACCGATGTATTTCTGCAGGGGCTCAATCTTTTTTAAAAAAGAATCGGCGGTTTCCGAAAGCTGGAAATCTTCTTCTTTCGATTTCTTTTCTATAATAACGATGATCTTATCTGAAAAATTAAGCTGTTTCAGGACTTTTGCCGTAAGATCCGACTTCTCACTTTTAGGTATAATCTGGTTAATGTCTTCTTCGAATTTAATTTTTGAAGCGAAAAATCCGCACAAAACGGCAATTCCGATGGCAAAAAGCACGGACAAGAGCCTGTTTTTGGAGATCAGATTATATAAGAAGATAAAAAACCGGTGCATGGCAATGTAAAAATCAAGTTTGCAAATTTAAATTTTTCGCGATTAGTTCAAAGTGTTTTAACAATAAGTTTTACTTGAAAATCAATAAAATATTTAGGCGAAATGAAAAAAAAATCTACTTTTGCAAAAGTTCCCGACTGATGAAATACATTTTAAGACAAAATAGCTAAGTAATAAGCTTAGATTTGCTATGTTTAAAATATCTGATGAAAAAATAAACGGGGTTTTATTTACCGTTGTTTTCCCTTTCCTGCTGTTCTTCATATCCTATTATGGATTTGAGACTTCTTATGTGGTGGGCATCAAATCCTGGGAAAGCGTACCTGACTTCATGTTTTCATCAGTATATGCCTACCGCGTTATTCCGAATTATCTGAGTGTGCAGGTAACGGATGCTTTAACGTATATCGTAAATAACAACCTTTCTTTTGCAAAGGCTTTTATTCTCAAGCAGGGATCCTTTTTTTACCACAGCACTTTTCTGATCAATGTTTTCTTTTTCCTGCTCACATCTATTATACTGAACAAAATTCTACAGCTAAAACCGGTGGAACTTCTGCTGAACGGCAAGATCAAACGGATGTTTCATCTTCTCGCAGTATTTTTTATTGTGATCATGCAGTATGTACCCACCAACTGCGACTGTATTGCGCTGTTTTTTTATATCCTGGGCATATTTTTTACCCTGAAATACCTGGAAAACAGAAAGTCTGCGGATCTTATCGTTTTAAGTGCCGTTATTTTGATCTCCACCTTCGTCAGAGAGACGGCTTGTCTTAACATTGCCTTTTTTGCGGCTGTTTTTATTGATCCGGATCAGTTGAAGAGAGGGAATTTTGCTTTCATTAAGGAATGCCTTTTTTTAGCCGTTGCTTTTATCCTTCCTTATATTGGGCTGAGATTGCTTATCCCGCAGCAGGCTTCGTTTGTGGAAGGGATATACCTGGTAAAAAATTTTACGAGCCCTTACAATATGATGGGGCTTCTGTTCGGAATATTAAGCATCTGTTTCACCTACGGGTTCTCTGAGGAGTCCGGAAAGATCATCATCAGGAAATATCTTTTTTTCGGCTCACCTTATCTTGTGATGATTACTTTAGTGGGGCTTTTCTGGGAAACCAGATTGTTTATGCCTCTTATTCTTACAGGATTTGTGGCGGCATCTTATCAGTTTAAAAAACATTATATCTAGGAATGCATTTATTACATCCATATTACATTGTCGCCCTTATCATGATGCTGTTTTTCAGTTATCAGGAAGTTTTCCATGGTAAGGTTGATAAAAAAATGCTTTGGTTTCTGGGCGTATATCTCATTATCATCGCCGGACTCCGTGACAGTGTAGGGCCGGATTACGGAAGTTACCGGGGGATTTACATTTATTCGGATACCAAGGAATATGTTACCTTTATTTTTACGGCGCTTCACCTGGAACCTCCTCAGCCTATGGAGGTCGAATGGCTGTTTGTGCTCATCAATAAAATTCTGCTCAACATCTTCGATGCACCATTTTATATGCTGACACTCGTCGTCGCTGCCATCGCTATTTTCTTTAAAGTAAAGTATATTGAAGATAATTCATTTTATCCTTTTACGGTAATGGCTATGCTTTTCATTCCGGGATTCTTCATCGGGGAAAGCGGGCAGATCAGACAGAATTTAGGGTCTTTCATCGTCTATTTTGCGATACGGTATATCAAAGAGAGGAAGCTGTGGGCGTATCTGCTTTGCATTTATCTCGCCGGAGGCATCCATACGGTGTGTTATCTGTTTTTACCCATGTATTGGCTGGTGCGTTTTCCGATGAATAAAACGCTGATGCTGATTTTAATCATCACTTCAATATTTTTATCACCTTTTGAGGTTTACCGTGCATTCGGGGGCTTTTTAAGTAGTATTTCGGCCGATAATGCGATATCGGTAGGTTTCAACGGGTATGTAGATGAAAGTGCGGAAAGACTGAACGGAGGATTCGGAATCCCGGAAGCACTGATGGCCATTCTCACCTTTTTCCTGTTTGCCTTCGATACCAAGATGGTTGAAAAATACCCTTATTACGAATATCACAGGATGTATGCCGTCATAGGAATATGCTTCTTCTTTATTTTCAGGAATAACCCGATTTTCGCTTCGAGGCTGGCCGGGACATTTGTTGGGTTCGGATATATCATCATTCCGAATACCATGTATGTGGTCTCCAGTAATACCAGGAGAATGATCTATCTTTTTATCTTCTCTTTTGTGATATTTAATTTCATTGTTTTCTCGAGTTTTAAGAACATTACGTCCGGAAGGTTTACCGCCGAACAATATAAAAACCACTTGCTGCCATAGCGTATGACCTATGAGTACACCTAAGAAAGAACGGATTTTGGTACTTGACGGCCTGAGGGGGCTGGCTATTCTGCTGGTGCTGCTTTTCCACGGCTATTATATCTGGTTCGATTATTATCCGTATAAAAAACTCTATGGCGACAATATCCTGTTTAAATATGGCAGTCTTGGCGTCCAGCTATTCTTTCTGATTTCCGGTTTTGTCATTTTAATGTCGGTCGAAAGAACAGACCGTTTCTGGAAATTTCTTAAGAACAGATGGATCAGGCTTTTCCCGAGTATGCTGATCTGCAGCCTGATCATTTATTTTACCGCCCATTTTTTCCATGAAAGGCCGTTTGGAATTCCTCCGCTGAAATCTATTCTCCCGGGCATTACATTTATTAACAACAGCATCCTGGAAAAGGTTTTTAATACCGATTTTCCCGTGCTGGAACTGTCTTTCTGGTCATTATTTGTTGAGGTGAAATTCTATATCATCTTCGGGGCGCTTTATTTTTTGTTCAACAGAAGCATTGCATTGGGAGGAATATTTTTAATGTACCTTTCGGCACTTGGCCTGCAGCTTTTATGCTTAGGAAATGTTTTTCCTGAAACCTCATGGATGAAAATTTACATCGGTTCATTTATTCATTTCGGGTGGTTCGCGGCCGGCGCGCTTGCTTATCTCTATTTTTATAACAGGGAAAAGAAATACCTGTGGATGCTCATTGCTACTACAGTGTGCTCATTGCTTTATGTCATAAAATTTCAGGATCCCGTTATGCTCGTATATCTGGTGGCACTCGCTCTTATTTTTTATTTCGCCCTTTTCCGGAAAAGTTTTGGGGCTGTTTTTTCAACCCGGTTTTTTAAATTCATCGGCTTTATCAGCTATCCGCTGTATTTACTGCATGAGAATATGCTGGTGGCATTAATTGTCAAGCTTCATCATAACTTTACCCAGATTCCATATTTCCTGCTTCCTGTTATTTCCTGTATTTTTATTGGAGGCCTGGCGAGCCTGGTTGCTTATGTTTTAGAGCCGGCTTTTCAGAAAGGATTAAAAAAGCTGATGTAATCTTTTTATTCAGTCCTGCAATAAATCAGAAGTTGCTTCTTCTGTTTGGATAGACCATATCCGGATCATTGTACAAATCAAACGAACAGGAATTCTAAATTTTATCTTATTTAAATGATGGTATCAGATGCGAGGAATGGGAATTCTGTAGGTTATCCGTAAGATCTATTGATTTTTCATTATTAATATTTTATAAAATCTTCCAATTCCCTTACCAGTGTATTGAAAAATGATGTATTTTCGTAATACTTGAGTTGAAAAAGTAATTTCTTCACTAATAATTGAATACGTTTAATGCGCCTAATGTTCTAATTGCTTTATGTATTAATTATTTATAAAATAAATTGATTTTTTTTAACAAGGGTTTAAATGTTGTATTAGCGATAACACACAAAGTTTAGAGAAATGGAAAAGTCAATTAAAAATGTGGCGGCAATATTATGCTGCCTGATCACGCATGGTATCTACGCCAAAGAAGGCGTAGGAGAAAAAAAATCCGGTTACTTTGAAATGTCACGGAAACCCTATTTCAAAACATCAGATTCATTACTTAAACCTTTAATTACAGACAAAAAACAGATTGGTGTTGAAAAAAAATCTACTATTTCGAACGGAACAAACATCATTAATTCAGCAGGGAAAGCGGCCGTAGACTGGACCAAGGCACCCAACAGCTATATTTTTGATCCTACAGAAGATGTTGACGGGCTGTATATTCCCGTAAGAAAAGCATATGCTATGTGGGAACAGGATAAACTGATGAACGGATCGGCAATTCCCAGCGGAAAAATTACTGCCGATGTTTTATGGGAAGATGTTCACGGATTGATAAGGTCCGGATCCGGATATGCCCTGGAAGTGGTGGATGCCGGACAGAATGCCAAAATTAAAATTCCTGTAAACAAAGCTAAAAAAGGAAATGCGGTGGTTGCTTTCCGGGTAAACGGACAAATTTACTGGTCATGGCATATCTGGGTTACAGATGATCCTTCCAACGGATCCAAATATAAAAGCTATTCCGAGATCAAACGGCAAAGGGCTGACGGAGTTATTGAATCGATTCCGGATTCCGATTGGGGATGGATGGACCGTAACCTGGGTGCCGTAAGCGCTTCCGTCACAGCAAACGACTGGAACCGAAACGGAGGCCTCTTGTATCAGTGGGGAAGGAAAGACCCTATTCCGCCGCTGGTGTATCGGGGAAATGATTTTTATGAAGTTTCGGGATCAGCAGGCAGAGTAAGACACCGGGGGGCCAAAAACTTTACGGGTGCCACAAATTTTGATAATCTGAGAAAATTCGTGCTGCTGTCAAATGCTACGATTGCAAATAATATCCAGCTTGCCGTAAAAAATCCATTGAGTCTTATTTATGTAAATAAAGATGACAACTCAGGGCCTGCCTATTACAATAATAATGCAAACCTGATGGTAAACTGGTTCGGAAAAATGCCGGGTCTGAACGACAGCAAATTGCCGGAACTTAATCTGTGGTCGGATAATTCGCAGGGGAGAGTCAACACAAACTATAACAGCGATGATGGCGGGGCACCGTACAGAAGCAAATCTTCTTACGACCCATGTCCGAACGGATGGAGAATTCCTTCGGTGCTCGTGGCAAACCTGGCCTCCGGAAGTTATGTGGACGATATCCGGGTAGATTATTCGCCTTTTGGAGTACGGACCAATACCCCCAAAAATATTTTTGAATCAAATAATTACCATATCATAAAACCTACAGATTCCGGGGTGCCGAGTTTTATGACGAACTTTAAATTGTATCCTAATTTCGGTTTTGACCTTTCCAATGCTGGGGGATTTAATATGGGAATGTTTCCGGGAACCGGAGGGATCTCCATTCTCGCACACGAAGGACAATATACCGACCAGCACCATGTGGCTTTATGGACTGCTACGATGCCGAAATTCTTCGATGCCACTCCTGCAGTAAGTGCAAGGGCGCTATTTATGATTCCGGACAAGCAACAGTCGGATGTGCCCGATCCGAACCAGCCTAATGTAAAAGGCAGATACTGGTATTTTCCATTGGCTTCTTCCAATACGTCCGATGCCAATGCGTGCCGTTGTATCAAAGATCCGCTTTATGTGGTCAACGACTATGATTTCCCAACGGAATATATTGTCGCTGAAACCAACTACATCGAAGGACTGGATAATCCGAATACGTACCAAGTGGTAAAAAACACCTCCGCGTTTACAGTGGATATTCCGGTTAGCAAGGCATTCTCAGCACAAAGCCAGCTTTTAAACAACAGAGACATTCTGAATGCAGCCAGCTTCAATAACCTTAAGGCCAATGTGCTTTGGACAACCAACACAAGCCTCGTCAATAATGTTGCGGTTGTTAATCCTTCACCGGGATCATTAAATGCCATTGCATCGTCAAGGATTTCGGTGACCATTAATCCGAATCAGAGCGGAAATGCAGTTGTAACACTGCATAACGGAAGCATTTCAAATCCAGTGTACTGGTCATGGCATATATGGGTAACGGATACTGCTGTCGGCTCTTACAATTATACGACTGAACTTCCCGTATCTTCCGTAACAAACTACGTGAATTATATTCCGAAAGGAGATAATATTTTCGAAACTGAATTTATGGACCGTAATCTTGGAGCTACCGATGCATTCCCTGTTGTCGCAAATCCATTTACGCCTACCACTGCTGAACTGGCAAAAATAAAAGCTTCCACCGGCCTTCATTACCAGTGGGGAAGAAAAGATCCGATTCCGGTATTCCAGTTCGCAGATGACCGTGCTTCCTATTCCGTATATTTAGGTACGGCCACGGCAAGCGGAACACTAAATTATACGACGCTTACGAACGCAACCTATAACAATACGTCCGGAAGTTATATTGTGCCTTACAACACCTATGCAAATTCTGCAAACGCCAATGTTTCATCTGCAGATAAAGTTTCGGATAAAATAGCGAAAGTATTATCGTATTCCGTAAGAAATCCTTTGGTTTATATGATTCCGAGTACTTTTGCACCTTACAACAGCACGACTCCTGTTTATACAAACGGAACCGACTGGCTGGCAAACGAGCCCAATCTGGCGCCTGACCGTTGGGGGAGAGGCGGTAAAAAATCACCTTTCGATCCGTGTCCTGCAGGCTGGAGAATTCCTGACCTTACAGGAGTAGCGCCGGGCGGACAGGACTTCGGGTTTACACCCTTTTATAAAAAAGATAAGGTGGTAACCACGGCTTATGGTGTAGCCAGCGATTACCTGGGAGTGAGAGTAAGAAGAAGCGCTTCTGCAAGTTATACAATCGGTTATACTTTCAATGATTCATCTTACATCATAGGAAACTACCCGAATTCAGGATCCCGCGGTTCAAGAAGTGTGACGACCAACCAATCTGCATCGGGGACTTATAACCTCATCAATTACCAGTATCCGGGGATCTGGACCGCTGCGCTTAATTCAAATTATATCGGAAGACCGATCAATGTTTTGTTTGATGCCGCTGCTTCGGCCAACCGGATGATTGCATTTCATGATAACAACGATCCCTATTTCGGAATGAACTGCCGCTGCGTGAAAATTAAATATGATGCCAACGGAAATGAAGAAGGGGTAATTCCAAGACTTCAGATCACCGCTGCACCGGCTACGGCACCTGCAGCGCGTTTGAGCTCAGAAGATGTTCAGTCTGTTAAAAAAGATAAGATTTCTTTCTTCCCGAACCCTGTAAAAAATGAACTGCACATCCGGACAAGCGATAGCCGGGATGGATATTATTATCAGGTTTACAATATGTCGGGGCAGCTTGTGAAATCAGGAAAGTTTGAAAACGGCAAGACGGATCTTTCTACCCTGACAACCGGCGCTTACCTTTTAAGAATAAATGATTCCAAGGAAATTGTAAAGATTATTAAAGAGTAGATAAGAATCAACAGATCTCTGAAGAGAAATAAAACGGCAATTAAGTTAAATTCATTATTTTTGACTATTAAAATGATGAAAACAACACAAAGCTGTTTTGTTTCTCTTTTTTTGTTCCAACTTTCAAAACACATTATGAGGCTAGACAAGGTCGTACCGTATTTTAACATTAAAATTTTTATATATTTTTTAATTGCAGTGACAGCTGTCTATACGTTGGTTTTTACTTATTATTATAACTTTAAGGATGACGGGTATATCCTGGCCGATTGGCTGATTAATTATCAGGACGGCGGATTCAAGAGAAGGGGCTTATCCGGAACTTTTTTCTTTTTACTGCAGGACCTCACAGGGTTTCGGCTAAATCATCTGGTGTATTTCGTCCAGTTCATCATTATCACCGGCTTTTTTTGGGTCTACACCCAACTGATCCGTTATAAGATAACCGATCTTCTTTATTTGTCGCTTCTGCTATCATCAGTCGGTTTTGTCGGGCTGCTCAATACAGTAACGTACGTAGGGAAAAAAGAATTCATTGTTTTCCTGCTTTTCACAGGCTTTGTTTATCTTCTCGATCAGAACAGGCTTTCAAAAAAAAAGGAATATCTTTTCTGCCTTGCACTTTTTGTTACCACTTTTCTGCATGAAGTTGTTCTGTTCTATATTCCTTATTTTGCCATTGCTCTGTATTTGAAAACAGGGACTTTTGAATATAAAAGATATATCAAATATTTTATGGCAGTCGGTATTCCTGCCGCTCTTATCCTGATTTTCGGGAAGAATGTCAATGAAGGAATGTCGCTGCAGATTCTGGCAGAAAGAGGGGTGCATCCAACTTACGGGATTTTCTACTGGAATATTAACGAAAGGGAATACATAAAACAACATGGCAGCGAATACCTTCTTTATGTTATCAGTTTGGCAATAAGCATTTTTCATATTGGATATTATTTAAAATTTCTAAATAGGCGAAAGGTTTTATCTATATTGTTGATCGGCGCTTTTTTATTTTCTCTCCCCCTGTTTTATTTAGCGATCGACTGGGGAAGATGGATGTATATTCACATGATGCTGATGATCGTGCTTTTCGCCCTGTTATTAAGGAATGGACACTCGGTATTTGCCTTTGAAAAAATTAGAGTAAACAGGAAATTCTATATCACTTCTATAATCATAATTTTCTCATTGCTGTACAGGGTAGAAATGTCCGGAAAAGGCTTTACGTTCGAAGGAATTTTATACAGGATCTTCATTGCGCCGGTAGAATTGCTAAATAAAATGTGATTCGAAAAAGCTATCTGATAAAAAAACTTTACTTTTGCAAAAATTTTAGAATGTCGAAGAATTTAGTAATCGTTGAGTCACCGGCAAAAGCAAAGACTATCCAGAAGTATTTAGGTAAAGATTTCGAGGTAAAATCCAGTTTCGGTCATATCCGGGATCTTCCTAAAAAAGGGATGGGAATTGATCTGTCGAACTTTAATCCCGATTACGAGGTTTCTGCCGATAAAAAGAAATTGGTAACGGAACTGAAAGCCGCAGTCAAAAGAGCCGATATGGTATGGCTGGCTTCCGATGAAGACCGCGAGGGAGAAGCGATCGCCTGGCATTTGGCAGAAGAACTAAAATTGAAGCCGGAAAACAGGAAAAGAATTGTTTTCCACGAGATTACCAAGAATGCCATTCTGAAATCAATCGAAAACCCAAGAGATATCGACCAGAACTTAGTCAATGCCCAGCAGGCCAGAAGAGTACTGGACCGGATCGTGGGTTTTGAAATGTCTCCGGTTCTCTGGAAAAAAGTAAAGCCGGGATTATCTGCAGGCAGGGTACAGTCGGTAGCCGTACGGTTGATTGTTGAAAGAGAAAAGGAAATCCGGGAATTTGTACCGAAAGCCAGTTTTAAGCTGGATGGGATTTTCTTAAATAAGAGCGGACAGGAAATTGCTGCAAAACTTAAAAAAGATTTTGCCAGGGAAGAAGAGGCTGAAAAATTCCTTGAACAGTCAAAAACGGCCGAGTTTAAAGTTTTAAATGTTGAAACCAAACCGGGAACCCGTTCTGCATCTGCACCTTTTACCACTTCCACTTTACAGCAGGAAGCTTCTTCAAGACTAGGATATAATGTAACCAACACCATGCGTCTTGCACAAAGGCTTTATGAAGAAGGATACATCACTTACATGAGGACTGACTCGGTAAACCTATCCCAGGAAGCCATTGAAGGGGCCAAAAAACAAATTGTTTCAGAATACGGAGCAGATTATTCTGCACCACGGAATTATACCACGAAATCGGCTTCTGCACAGGAAGCCCACGAAGCCATCCGTCCGACGGATTTTGCCGTAAAGAGTATCGGGGACGCTCAGCTGAACAGGCTGTATCAGTTAATTTACAGGAGAACACTGGCCTCCCAGATGGCCAATGCGAAAATTGAAAAAACCGTTATCGAAATCGGAAATTCAAAACTTCCCCAGCACTTTGAAGCACAGGGAGAAGTCATTATTTTTGACGGTTTCCTGAAAGCGTACGGGATTGTAAAAACCGAAGACGAAGACGAGGAAAACAACGAAAAACTGCTTCCGAAAGTAAAGGTCGGAGAAGTTTTAGAATATAAAAAGATCACGGCAACCGAAAAATTCACCAGGCCAAGTGCGAGATATACGGAAGCCGGATTGGTGAAAAAGCTGGAAGAACTGGGAATCGGGCGCCCGTCTACGTATGCACCGACCATCCAGACCATCCAGAACCGTGAATACGTGGATAAGAGGGAAATCGAACCGCAGACGAGGGAAGTGGTGAAAATTTCCCTGGCCAAAGACAATATTAAGAAAGAAGTCCTTGAAGAGAAATTCGGAGGGGATAAGAATAAATTTGTTCCAACGGACACCGGGGAAGTTGTGAGTGATTTCCTGACCGATAATTTTAAGGAAATTCTGGATTACGGTTTTACGGCAAGAGTGGAAGAAAGTTTCGATGAAATTGCCAACGGCGACCAGAAATGGAAGCAGATGATGACGGATTTCTACTCCAAATTCCATCCGAGAATCGAAGACGTTGAAGAAAATGCAGACCGGGCAACCGGAGACCGTTTGCTGGGAGTTGATCCGAAAACCGGAAAGAACGTTCATGCAAGAATCGGAAGGTTCGGGGCCATGATCCAGATCGGGGAAACGGAAGATGAAGAAAAACCGATTTTTGCCTCTTTAATGACGGGGCAAAACATTGCTACCATTACCTTCGAAGAAGCTTTGGAGCTTTTCAGGCTTCCTTTTGATTTAAAAGAAGTAGACGGGCAGCCCGTTTCTGTAGGAGTCGGAAGATTCGGACCTTATGTAAAGTGGGGCGAAACGTTCATCAGCATTCCGAAAGGGGAAGATCCGCTTTCGGTAGATCAGAAGCGTGCAGAAGAGATCATCAATGAAAAGAAAATCGCCGATGCGCCGATTGCCACATATAAAGGTGAGCCTGTAACCAAAGGAAGCGGAAGATTCGGGCCGTTTATCAAATACAAAGATATTTTCGTAAACGTTCCGAAACGGTATGATTTTGAAAACCTTTCCCAAAGCGATATCAACGAACTGATTGATGCCAAGCTGGAAAAAGAAGCCAACCGCTACATCCAGCAGTGGGAGAAAGAAAAAATATCCATCGAAAACGGAAGATGGGGTCCCTTCGTGAAATTCGGAAAAGGGATGTTTAAAATTCCGAAAAAGGCTGATGATACCAAGTACGAAGCCGACGAATTGAAGGAAGTTTCCCTGGATGAGGTGAAAAAATGGATTACTGATCAGGATCCGAAAGCGTTTGCCGAGAAGAAAAAGCCGGCTGCCAAGAAAGCGGCTGCTCCGAAAAAAGCAACTGCTGCCAAGAAAACGGCTACAACCAAAAAGACCACTGCCGTAAAAAAGAAATAAATTTTTATAAATAAGGAAAGCACAGACTGAGATCTGTGCTTTTACTTTTGACCCCAAGTCTGATTGTTTGTGCAACTTTGTGAAAGTTTCAAACTTTGACAAAGGTATTAAGCCGTTAACTTTTTGTAAGTTTGCGGAAATAATGCAGAGTATATATGAATTTCGAAGATTTTATCATATCCCCAAGGAATTTCAGGACGGAAAGCTGGCAGATCGGCGCGCGGATTACAAAGGAGATTAAGGAAGACAGTATTGTCCTGCTTTTTGTTTCCGATTACAGGGGTGCGAATGGTGATGCGGAAGTTCAGGATTTTACAGGAATCAGAAATGAATTTTATAAATTGTCGCAACTGGATTTTGAAATTCCCATTATCGATCTGGGGGACCTGGTTTCAGGTAAATCAGTTCAGGATTCACATTATATTCTGCAGGAGGTTTTGTCTGCCTGCCATCACAAAAGGGCTATTCCTGTGATTGTCGGAGGTTCCAATGATTTTTCATTTTCGCTTTTCTCCGCATTGAATTTATTTACGAAAAGCATCAATTATACCCAGATCAGCAATATTATTTCTTTAAAGCAGGGAGAATCCATTAACGAACATACTTTTCTAAGCAAAATTTTCGGAGCAAAAGATTTTTCCATCAGGAATTACCATCATTTAGGGTATCAGAAGCATCTGAACGAAGCGGATTCCGTAAGGCTGATCAAAGAAGTGGAGTTCGATATCATCCGTCTGGCTGAAATGATGAATTCTACAGAGAAAACAGAACCCTTTTTCCGGAAAGCAGACCTGGTCACGGTAAGCTGCGATGCCATTGAAAGCTTCGGCGAACCGTTTTCGATGAATCCGCAGGTAAACGGCCTCAACAGGAGAGAAGTCTGTGCTTACATGAAAGAAATCGGGTTAAGTGAAAATTTAAAATCCGTCGGCATTTTCAATTATAACATTTATTCAGAAAATCAGCTGAATCACCAGCTTCTTGCCCAGATGATCTGGTATCTTATCGAGGGAATCAACATTCAGCGATCCCATCCTAAGGAAAGGCAGTACGAAGTATTTTATGTGCTGGTGGACGAGCGGCAATATGCTTTTAAGCGAGATACCTTCAGCAACCTCTGGTATTTTGGGGATGATGAAAATATAGAAAACTGCATTCCGTGTTCCAGAAAAGATTTCGATGAAGCTAAAAAAGGCTGGCTGAATGCAAGGCTGACGAAAATTTAAGATATGGCAAATACCCTTCCGAAAGTTTCCGTTATTGTCCCGGTTTATAATGTTGAAAAATACCTTGCCCAATGTCTTGATTCGTTAATAAACCAGACATATCAAAATATTGAGGTTCTGGTCGTAAACGATGGAAGTACCGACGATTCAGAGCAGCTTATTCAAAGATATGCTCAACAACATCCGGGGAAAATAAAATCTTTTCTAAAGGAAAACGGGGGATTAAGCGATGCCCGGAATTTTGGAATTGACAGGGCTACCGGGGATTATATCGGTTTTGTAGACAGTGACGATTATGTAAATCCGCCTATGTTTGCAGAAATGGTGGGCCTTGCAGAAAAGCATCAGGCGAAAATGATAATCTGCAATATTCAGAAAGTGGATCAGCATGGTAAAATTACCCAAAAGCTGACACAGATTCCCAATATGCCGGAAAAAATTGATCTTGGAAAAAACTTTTCCGTTTTTTCGGATCTGAGCTATTTTGCCTGCAATAAATTATTTAAAAAAGAGCTGTTTAAAGAAAAGCGGTTTAAAAAAGAAGCGCATTTTGAAGATATTCAATTGATTCCGCAGCTTTTATTGGAGTGTGAAACGATTGCACAGACCCAAAACTTCCATTATCAGTATCTTGAACGTACCGATTCCATCACAAAAACCCATACGGAAAGGGGACTAGATATCTTAAAAGCAGTAGAAGATGTAGAGTTGTTTTTTAAAAAATCCCGGTATGCAGACAGGCAGGAAGAGCTGAAAAACTTCCGGATTTTTGAAGGGGTTTATTCTTATCTCGCGTATCTGGCTTTTGTAAAAAATGAAGATGTTTTTACGGCAATGGCCCTGCAGCTTGAACATTTCATGAATGAACGAAGAATAAAATTAAAAGATATATTGGGGTATAGTCGTTTTGGTAAGAATTATCTGTTATCTTTGCCCCTGAAAAAAAAGATATTTTATCTGTTGTTTTTTGCAGGTCAAAAAAAATTGATAAGAAAATTAATTTAACACAAATGTAAGTGCTGGGGTTTCGGTAAAAATCTGGTAAACAGTTTTTTAATGTCGACGAAACTTTTCTTTTTCAAGTGCTTGATCAGAAAAAAGATGGAGAATTTTGAATTGTTCTTAGCTCAGTCCGGTATTCCTATTTTCTATATAAAGATAGGGCTGGGGTTTTTATTCTCGTTTCTTATTACGTATTATTCTGTTCCTACCATTATTAAAATTTCCAGAAGAAAAAACCTGATGGATGAGCCGGGAGTACGAAGCTCGCACCTCAGGAAAATACCTAATCTCGGAGGGATTGCCATTTTCTATTCTATAGGAATCTGCACTTCCATTTTTGCCTACGAGCTTTTCGATCTCTATAAATTTCTTTTTGCGTCGCTTATTATCCTTCTTTATGTCGGAGCAATGGATGATATTGTGGTGATGAGGGCTTATAAAAAATTAGTTGCTCAGATCCTCGTATCGTCAATAATCGTTATAGGGTCAGACATTCGGATCAGAAGCCTTTTCGGGATCTTGGGAATTTATGAAATGGACTATTTTATAAGTGTGATCTTCAGTATTATTACTTTTATCGTCCTTATTAATGCATTTAATCTTATCGACGGGATCGACGGCCTTGCCGGAGGATATTCCGTGATCTGCAGTGCACTTTTCGGGATAAGTTATTATAGATTAGGAGCATATAATTATCCTTTAGTGGTTCTTTCAGTAATTATTATTGGGGCGGTGTTAGCGTTTTTATATTACAATTTATCCAATTATAGAACCAACAAGATTTTTATGGGAGATACCGGATCAATGCTGCTGGGTTTCCTTCTCGCTTTTACCTCGATTTGTTTTATTGATATTTTCATCGATAGAGAAATTCCGGGGATTCCGAGGTATCATCTGCAGTCTGCACCTGTAGTAGCCGTTGCGATTCTTATTCTCCCGATTATCGATACGCTGAATGTAATTGTCATAAGGCTTATGAATAAAAAGTCCCCTTTCGATGCCGATAAGAACCATATTCATCACAAGCTCTTAAAGCTGAATCTTACCCACAGAAGATCCAGTTTTTATATTATCGTCTATTATCTTTTTATCGTTACGGTTGCTTATTATTTCAGGCATATCAATATTAATCTTTTATTGTTAATTATAGTTTTCCTGGGGTTTTTAGGTGCTTACCTGCCGGATTTTATTTATCTTTTAAAGAATAATAAGAAGACTATCAATTAAATCTTTACTTTTGCAAACAATTGAAAAATATGATGAAGAATTGTAAATTTATATTACTTTTAATATTACCTCTCTTGACGATGACATCCTGCATTACCACGAAAGATGTACAGTATATGCAGCCGAGCGAAAGCCTTGTTATTAATGAAGAAGGATTGGTTCCTTACAATGTTCCGGTATATAGGATTACCAAGAACGATATGTTAACATTGAATATCGTTACTACCCCGAAAGGAGATGCCGCACAGTTTTATTCTGCGCTCAATACTTCGGGAGGGTCCGGAGGCGGTGGTGTCAGCATGGGTATTGGTAGTATAGGATCTACAGCATCAGGAGGCGGAAACACCAATTTCTATTTTAATGGATTAAAAGTAGATCCCAATGGTGAAATTAATGTGTTCGGTATCGGGTTTATAAAGGTTGAAGGGCGTACTATTGAAGAAGTAAGTAAAGAAATTCAGGATAAAGTAAACGAAAATTTCCAGGAAGGGAAGTCGGAAGTACGGTTAAATATCAATGGAATTACATTCTATGTATTGGGAGATATAGAAACAACCGGGGTTACCGGCGAGAAGGTGGTGCATAAAAATACCCTTACGATTACCGAAGCTCTGGCAATGAGCGGTGGTCTGAACCGGACCATTGACCGAAAAAATATCGTGATTCACAGAAAGCTGCCTGAAGGAATTAAAATGGCCAGAATCGATCTTACCCGGGAAGATGTAATGAACTCTCCCTATTACTATGTTCAGAATGGTGACGAAATTTATTTAAATACAAGAGCAAAAAGCTTGAACGGCCTTGGCAAGGACCCGATTCAGACCTTAACCACAGGAGTATCGGTAATTACTACGGCATTATCCATCTATCTCCTTCTAAAAAACCTTTAATATCATGATTCCAGGAAAAGACGCTACGGTAGAGAAGGTGAATTCTCAAAAGGAAAAATACGGTTCCTTTGCGCTGTTCGACATTGAACATTTTTTAAGAAGAGTACTGAAAAACTGGTACTGGTTTGTTTTATTGCTGCTTGTCGGGTACAGTATTGCATGGGTTTACAGCAAATATTATGCACAGAATATTTATGCTTCCAATCTGTCCTTAAGTGTTTCAAACAATACGTCAAGTTATTTTACGCCCAACCAGTCCATTAATTTTATCTGGGGACAAGGTGGAAATCAGGACGGGGTATATCTGAAAAAAATGCTGTTATCCAGAACCCACAACGAGTTTCTGGTCAAAGAACTGGATCTCTTCGTAAACTACTCTACAAAGGGAATGATAAAGTCAACCTATCTTGATAAAGATGATTGCCCGGTAATTTTTGAGGTTGATAAGAAACACCTTCAGCAGATGAGCTATCCGGTTACGCTGGTGCCGAAAGGAGTAAATGCTTTCGAAGTTGTTCTGCCCGAAGATGGCCAGTCCACCAATCTATACAGCTATGAGTCAGAAAGTTTTTCATCGATTAATTCCTACGAGAGACCAGCCAACAAAATTATAAAAATAGGGGAATGGTATACCTCACCCAATTTAAGATTCAGGTTGGTCCGTAATCCTATTGTTCCGAAAATAAAGCTGGAAAAAATTATTGTTAATTTAAGTACGGTCAATCAATCGGTAAACGATATTGTTTCTACTATCGGCATTGATTTCGACAAAGAAATCAGCAGTATTATGATTATCAGCAAAACAGGGTATAATCTGAACAGTATTGTTAGTTTTCTTAATATGTCAGTCAACCAGCTGCAGAAAAAGAGACTTGCTGATAAGCTGACGGTAGATAAAAATACCGATATTTATTTAAAAGAGAATCTTGATAATATCAGGAAAAAGCTGGATTCAAGTGCTACTGTCCTGAACTATATGAAGACTACCGAAAAGCTTTATGATATTAAAGACCGGGATGAGAAATCATTGGTTGAAATCAAGGATCTTGAAGCGAAAAAGGCGGATATCGACAGTAAGATTGCCTCTCTGAATGAAATCAAAAGAAGCCTGGAGAATCAGAATTTTGAAAAAATGATCAGCACGACGGCGGCTGGTTTTCAGGACGGATTTTTTAGTGCTTCAGTTGCCGAGCTAAAGGCACTCTATTTAAAGAGGCGTGAACTGGCACAGATCTATAAGCCGAATTCTGAACCGATGAAAGAAATCAACAGGCTTATCGATGATGCTAAAATGGCGTCTAATACATCCCTTAGGAGTTATTACTCCGGCTATTATAATGAAATTGGTAAAATTAATCAAAAAGTTGCCCAGGCTAATTCTGATCTGTCGACTTATCCCGAAAAGCAGAGAAGGTATCTGGATGCGGAAAGAGGCTATAATATGATCGAAGCCACCTACAACAGCTTATTGGGAAGACAGAACGAAACGCAGATGAGGATGGCTGCCAATCAGTCGGATATTACGGTAATCGATCCTGCTAAAAATGTGGGACAGCCACCGATCGGACCTAATGTAAAAGCTACAAAAGCCGCTATTATCGGAGGCTTTCTTGTATTGCCGCTCTTGTTCATCCTGATCGGGGAATTGCTGGATAGCAAAATCAGGAACATCAAAGAACTGCTTAGTGCAACTAAGATTCCTTTACTGGGAGTAATCGGCAACAACAGCAACGAAAATATGCTTACCGTAATGGATCAGCCTAAATCTTCTGTTTCCGAAGCATTCCGGGGCATTAGAGCAAACGTGAGATTTCTTTCCGGTGAAAATGACGGAAGCAAAGTTATCCTGATCACCTCTTCCATTGGAGGAGAAGGAAAAACCTATATCTCGATCAATCTGGCATCGGTTCTGGGATTGAGTGACAAAAAAACCATCCTTCTCGGAATGGACTTAAGAAAGCCGAAGATTTTCGGGGATTTTCAGATTGATAATAAATACGGGATTTCCAATTACCTTACCGGTGAAGTGGATATGAGCCAGATCATCAATAAAACGAGAATCCCTAACCTTGATGTTGCCACTTCAGGACCTATTCCGCCGAATCCTTCAGAGCTTTTGATGAGTGAAAGAAACATCCAGTTTATCGAAGATCTTAAAAGTGTATATGACTTTATTATCATTGACTCCCCGCCGGTCGGACTGGTGGCAGATTCCTATGAACTGATGAAGCATTCTGATGCCAATATCTATGTGGTACGCCATGAATATACCGAAAAATATATGCTGAAGATGATTACCGAAAGGTATCATAATGGAGAAATCGATCATTTGGGGCTTGTCTATAATGATTACAACACCAAACAGGGTTACGGCTATGGCTACGGTTATGGATATGGTTACGGTTATGGCTATTTCGACGAGGATAAAAATTATAAAGAACCGTTACTGATAAGAATTAGGAATAAAGTACAGTCAATATTCAATAAAAAATAATACATTTAAGCCCTCATTTAATGGGGGTTTCTGTATCCTGATAATTTTGATTCTATTAAAAAAAGAATAATTTAGCGAGTTTGTCGTTTACTTTATAACAAATTATGCTTTTTTGTTTATTTTTAACTAAACATTAAGATTATCATTAATATAAAAATGTTTTATATTTGCAAAAATTAAATTTTAAAATAACCATAAATCCATATTCTTTTATGAATAGAAAATTATTGTTTAGCTTCCTTGCCGCTCTAGGAACTGTGGTAAGTGTTAAAGCACAAAGAAACGAACTGGGAGTTCGTCTAGGTATGAGTAACCTAGTTGGGGATATAGGGAGATCGAATTATCTTTTACAAAAGCCATTGGATTTAAGCAGAG
Organism: Weeksellaceae bacterium; assembly: GCA_022701545.1. GTDB lineage: Bacteria > Bacteroidota > Bacteroidia > Flavobacteriales > Weeksellaceae > Chryseobacterium. The sequence goes on from JAKOOG010000086.1 coordinate 21,668, forward strand.
CATCGGATTGGGGAGTTCCGTTTTATGGTGGAATTTTATACAGATTTAATTTTAATCCTCATCAGACTGTAAGATTGGATTTGGGATACAACCAGATTCAGTTTAATGATAAGGTTGCTAAAGAAGATTACAGAAGAAACAGGAATTCATTTGGTAAAAATGACGTATATGAAGCAAGTTTGGTTTTTGAATACAACTTTTTCCCGGTGAACAACGAGCAGAAAGGAATGGTGAGTCCATATATTTTCGGGGGGATAGGTGCTTTAATGTTTGATGCTCCGAAAGCTACTGTTACCAACGATTTCAGAAGAGATGCTGACGGGGTGGCGCAGGCTCCGATTAATGAACTTGATTTCACTACGACTGCAACCTACTCTACGGGCAAGAAAACGACAGCGCATCTTCCTTTTGGCGTAGGTTTAAAATATAAGTTTAATTATAACTGGGCAATTTTTGCAGAAGCTACATTCAGATATACGCTGACGGACCAGCTGGATTACAACAAAGTCCTGAGCAAAGATGTAGTAGCAAATTATAATGGAGATATCCTGAGTCCTACTACCAATGGTTCCCTTCTACAGACAGGTGCTTATTATGTAGTATCCAAAGAAAGAGAAGCTGCCCTTATTGGGCAAAGAAATATAGGAGATACCCGATCTAAAGATTGGATGAATACCGTGAGTTTGGGACTTACCTACTCATTCGGGAGACCTCCTTGTTATTGTGATTAATATGTCGTTGATAAAAGATAAAATAGATCCTGAGAATTTGCCGCAACATGTGGCAATCATCATGGATGGTAATGGAAGGTGGGCAAAAACCCGTGGCGAAGAAAGAACCTTCGGTCACAGAAACGCCATTGATGCAGTAAGAAATGCCATTAATGCATGTAATGAAATACATATTCCGTATTTAACCCTTTATACCTTTTCTTCGGAAAACTGGAACCGGCCTGCAGAAGAAGTAAATACTTTAATGAATTTGCTTGTGGAAACACTGTTGCTGGAGGCAGAAGAAATTTTCAGTAAAGGGCTGAAAATGCATGTGATCGGGAATCTGGAAAAACTTCCTCCCCTTGTGAAAGATCAGCTTTTGCGCGTGGTGGAACTTACAAAAGAAAACACAAAGGGCAATTTGGTATTGGCGATCAGCTATGGATCGCAGCATGAAATACTGAATGCCGTAAAAAGCATCAGCGAAGATGTAAAAGAAGGAAAGATCGATACCGGAAATATCGACGAGAAGCTTTTTGAAAGCTACCTTTACACAAAAGATCTCCCGCCTGTGGATCTTCTGATCCGGACGAGCGGCGAAATAAGAATCAGCAATTTCCTCCTTTGGCAGATCGCCTATGCAGAGCTGCAGTTTTTAGATGTTCTCTGGCCGGACTTTACAAAAGACATTTTCTTTCAGTGTATTGTAAATTATCAAAACAAAGAAAGAAGATTCGGGATGACCGGCGAACAGATAAAGATTCAGTAAAATTTAAGAAAAGAAAGACTACGATAAAATGAAGTTTAGACTATTACCCATCATTATGTTTGTTGCTTCTGCACATTTTTATGGACAGGTAACTCCACAAGACAGCACCCAGGTAAACAATGCTGTACATGCAGAAAACCAGGCAGGAACATACACATTGAAAGACATCGTTGTAGATGGGGTTAAAAAATATACGCCGGCTCAGATCCTGAGATTTACAGGTTTGTCAAAAGGGGAAACCGTAGACATTCCGGGGCAGAAAATCAGTAACGCTGTAAAAAAACTTTGGGATACCCAGTCTTTTTCTGAGGTTGAAGTATACGTTCAAAGTATTGAAGGTGAAACCATCATCCTTAGATTTTATCTTCAGGACCTTAAAGATCTTGGAGAAGTAAAATTTACAGGAAAGGGGATTGGAAAATCCAAAAATGAAAAAATGGCGAAGGACAACAACCTGAAGCCAGGGACAAAAATTACGCAGAACTTAATCTCAGGCCTTAAAACGAATGTCCCGAAAGACTTCGTAAAAAAAGGATACGCTGATGCTAAAATCACAATTCAGGAAAAAGTAAATGCCGGAGATCCTAATCTGGTAGACTGGACCATTAATGTGGATAAAGGCAAAAGAATTAAGATCGATCATATCGAGTTTGAAGGAAATAAAACCGTTACCGACAGAAAGCTTAGAAAAAAAGCGTTCAAGGAAACGAAACAGAAAAGATTCGGGATTGGCGGTATTTTAAAATCTTCGAAATTTATTGAAGACAAATACCAGGAAGACAAGCAAAACCTGATCAATTACTATAACTCATTAGGATACAGGGATGCAACCATTGTTTCAGATTCTGTTTGGAGAAACAAAAGAAACAATTACGAAATCAATGTAAAACTGAACGAAGGAAAGCAATACTATATCGGTGATGTTACATTCACCGGGAATACCGTATATTCTACCGATTATCTACAAAGGCTTCTGGGTTATAAGAAAGGAGATATTTACGATGCGGTAGGATTCAACAAAAAAGTTGGAGAAGATGGCGGTAAGGAAGATGATTCCGATATCAAGTCCATTTATATGAACAACGGCTATCTTTTCTCCAATGTAACGCCCGTGGAAAAATCCGTTGACGGAGACAAGATCAATCTTGAGATCCGGATTAATGAAGGAGAAAAGGCATCTTGGAATAAAGTAACCTGGCAGGGAAATACCACAACACATGACCACGTTATTTTGAGAGCATTAAGAACAAAGCCGGGTAACCTTTTTGCTAAAAGTGATATCAAGAGAACATATTTCGATCTGGCAGGGATGCAGTTTTTTGATCCTCAGCAGGTGGGTCAGGATATTCAGCCCAACCAGCAGGATAACACCGTAGACATCAACTGGAAACTTGTGGAAAAAGGTTCTTCACAGGTTCAGTTGCAGGCCGGTTATGGAGGAAACAGCTTCATCGGAACTTTGGGATTGACTTTCAACAACTTCTCATTGAGAAACTTCCTTAAATTTAAAGACTTTAAGCCGGTTCCTCAGGGTGACGGACAAACCCTGTCCCTTCAGGCACAGGCCGGACAATATTTCCAGAACTATGGCGTTTCATTTACGGAGCCTTGGTTATTCGGAACAAGACCGACTGCGCTTTCCGTAAGTTTAAACAACTCAAGAGTTAAATATTCCGATGTTTCAGGGAATTCCCAGAAATTGAATATCTTCTCCGCTTCTGTGGGATTGAACAGACTTTTGAAATGGCCGGACGATTACTTCTCGTTATACACAGGTCTTCAGTACCAGAAGTATGACTTTCAGAATTATCCGTTTCAGTTTGGGAATACCACCGAATATTACGGTTCAGCCAACAACTTAAGCATCAACTTAGGATTAAGCAGAAACTCGGCCGGGATCGACCCGATTTTCCCGACAGTAGGCTCCAACCTGGATCTTTCGGTAAAGTTTACACTGCCTTACTCTGCATTCAACAACAAGGATTATTCCACTTTGAGTCCTACGGAGAAATACAAGTGGATGGAATTCTATAAAGTGAAGTTCAAAGCAGATGTTTATAATGAGATCATTGGTAAATTGGTGCTGAGATCTTCTGCCGAAATGGGCTTTATGGACGGGTACAACTCCAAGCTGGGTGCTCCGCCGTTTGAAAGATTCTATGTAGGAGGTACCGGATTGTTTGGTGGCCGATATGACGGTCGAGAATTGATTCCGTTGAGAGGGTATGAAAATGCTTCTACCTACGGAGGAACTTCTGAAGATATTACACCTGCAGGGGGAGGTACTATCTACAACAGATTTACATTAGAATTAAGATACCCGATTTCACTGAACCAGACGGCAAAGATTTATGCATTAACGTTTGCTGAAGGAGGGAACGTTTGGAATTCATGGGGGAATTACAATCCTTTCCAGTTAAAAAGATCAGTCGGTGTTGGGGTAAGAGTATATATGGGAGCATTTGGTCTTATTGGATTTGATTTCGCTTACGGATTCGATAAAACAATTACAGGAACTGAGCCTTCCGGATGGAAGACCCACTTCTTAATGAACCAGTCATTATAATCAAAACATGAAAAATTTTAAAATTGTTTTTTCATTTGTATTATTCCTGCTCTTCGGATTAAGCAATGCGCAGAAAGTGGGTGTTGTGGATACCGAATACATATTGGGCAAAATGCCTCAATACAAAGAAGCAGAAGCAAGATTGAACGCACAGATCGATACCTGGCAGACGGAACTTCAGAATCTGCAGGCGGAATATGAGCGTAAAAGATCTGCTTTTGAAAGTGAAAAAGTACTTTTAATAGGCGATCAGCTGAAACTTCGCGAAAAAGAAGTGATGGATTTGGATAAAAACATCAAAACCACCACGAGCTTACGTTTCGGAGCTACCGGAGAAATCAAAAAACTAAGAGGCAATCTTGTACAGCCGTTTCAGGATCAGATCTGGGAAGCGATCAAGACCATGTCTGAAAAGAACGGTTTGGCCATCGTGCTGGATAAAACAAGCAACAATGTAATTTTCCTACAGAAAAGATCGGATTATTCGGATAAAGTATTGGCAATTCTGCTAAAAGACAGTGAGCCAAAAGAAAAAAACAAAACAAAAAAATAGAAGTTTAACTTTTATTAAATTTACAGATCTAAAAAACAAATTAAATTATTTATTTACCCATTATGAAAAAATTAAGTGTATTATTTGCAGCGGTAATGATGGTTGTATCGGTAGGTATGGCAAAAGCTCAAAAAATTGCTACTTT
>JAKOOG010000088.1 GCA_022701545.1 Weeksellaceae bacterium
TTGGAAAACTGCTGGCTGATGATTTTGGAAACTTCGGTCTGGCCTTTATGAGGAAAAGCTTCTCTGATTTCCTGTTCCGATTTTATCCTGACCAGAAAGTGAAAATGATTCCGTAAAAGGCAATAGGCGTATACTGTAGCAACGGAGGATATTTTATTCCGCATCAGAGAAAGGAGATAATGGTAATTCTGTTCATTGAAGAATAACTTTTGTCCGTTAATTCCTCTGTTGAAAATGTGATAGAAGCATTGTGTTCCCAAAGGATAAACATTTTTTTTCATAAGCGTGTTTTTTAACGGTTGGTAAAGGTTGTTAGGGCCTAAAGCCCTAACAACCTAGAAGAGGCGTTCGTGAAAATCTTCGATTTTACTTACCTCTTCAATCTTGATCCCGAATTTTTTCTTCGGAAGCTTATTCAGATTAGAAATAAAAATCTTCTCATAGCCTAACTTTTCGGCTTCGGTAATCCGCTGTTCGGCCTGGGCGATCGGTCGGATTTCTCCACTGAGACCGATTTCCCCTGCAAAACAGTAATGTTCGGAGATGGCGATATCATCATTCGAGGAAAGGATGGATGCCACTACGGCTAAATCCAATGCAGGATCATCGGTTTTGATCCCTCCGGTGATGTTGAGGAAAACATCTTTAGCACCCAGCTGGAAGCCTGCTCTTTTTTCAAGAACGGCAAGAAGCATATTGAGCCTTTTGGCATCAAAACCGGTAGAGCTCCTCTGCGGCGTTCCGTATACCGCGGTGCTGACCAGGGCCTGAATTTCCAGCAGCATCGGCCGGTTTCCTTCCAGGGTGACGGCTACGGAATTTCCGGAAAGTTCCTCAAATTTTTTGGTGATGAGAATTTCGGAAGGATTTTTAATTTCCTTTAATCCCTGAGAAACCATTTCATAAATTCCGATTTCGGATGTAGACCCGAAACGGTTCTTGTTGGCTCTCAGCAACCGGAACAGGTGATTCCGGTCACCATCGAAATTCAGAACGACATCCACCATGTGTTCCAGGACCTTAGGACCTGCAATCTGGCCGTCTTTAGTAATATGCCCCACCAGGAAAACGGGAACGTTGTTTTCTTTCGCGTATTTGATGATTTCGTTGGAACACTCCCTGATCTGGGAAACGGTTCCCGGGGAACTTTCAATTAATTGAGATTGCAAAGTCTGGATGGAATCGATAATCATAAAATCAGGCTCCAGCTTTTGAGCTTCGTGAAGAATTTTTTCCAGATTGGTTTCCGTAAAAAGGAAGCAGTTGGGATTCTGAATATCCGTTAACCGGTCGGCCCTCATTTTAATCTGGGACGCACTTTCTTCCCCTGAAACATAAAAAATTTTCTTTTTCATTTTCAAAGCCAGCTGAAGGAGCAGGGTAGATTTTCCGATGCCCGGTTCGCCGCCGATCAGCGTAACGGAGCCCAATACGATTCCGCCACCGAGCACCCGGTTGAGCTCTTCGGAAGGCGTCTTGATCCTCGGTTCTTCACTGGTTTCAACCTCAATGATATTGATAACGTTTTGTTTCGATTTTGAAAAAGGCGGGGTTTTGTGGGAAGAAGGTTTTTCCACGATTTCTTCCACCAAAGTATTCCATTGTCCGCAGCTTTTGCATTGTCCCATCCATTGGGAGTACTGGGCGCCGCAGTTCTGACAGAAATATGCCGTTCTTAATTTTGCCATACTGCGAAGTTCAAAATTTTTTTTGAATTTTTCTTTCGATTTTTAGTTAATTTTCGGCGATGAAAAATATTTTACTGAAAAGTGCTCAAATTTTTGTTCTGATGGCCATCTCGAATTTTTTGCTGAGCGTATTGATGTTGTATATATTCGACTTGCCAGGTGGTAGTTTCGGGATGCATCCGGTATTCGTACTTATGCATTGTTCAATAGCATCATTCATTGCTTTTATTACTGTCGTTATTTTTAAAAAGAATTATTATTCAGTCTTAAGAGTTGCCACTTTGTTTCAAACAATTTATTTGATCGGTCTCATTTTAAGTGGTCTTAATCCCTTTGGGTTTGATGCTTTTAATACTTTCAGTCTACTGATATTTATAAATTCGTTTATCGTTTTTCTAATGATGTATTTATTACATTTATGGTATTCGAAAAAGTTTAACCAGAACATATCATAGATCAATGTCTTATGGTTATAAGTGATTTATCTTTGTTCAGAAAATTAATTTAAATAATAAATAATATGAAAAAAGTATTTTTAACTTTTGTGTTGGCACTATTCAGTGTGGTAAGTTTTGCACAGACGGCATGGAAAGTAGATCCGATGCACTCGTCCGTTAATTTTAACATCAAGCATATGGGAATCAGCTTTGTGCAGGGAAGGTTTGATAAATTTGACGGGAAAGTAGTGGCTGCGGCCGATAATCTGAACAATGCAGAATTTTCTTTCTTTGTTGAGGTGAATTCCATCAACACCGGTGTTGAAATGAGAGACAAACACCTGAAAAGCGCAGACTTCTTTGATGCCGAAAAGTTTCCGAGAATGACGTTTGAATCCGGATCCATCACCAAAGATAAAAACAATACCTACATCCTGAAAGGAAAGCTGACGATCAAAGATGTTACCAAAGAAATCAGCGTACCGGTAACTTTCGGTGGGGTAACCAAAAACCAGCAGGGAAAAGAAGTGATGGGATTCCAGACTACCTTTAAAGTGAACCGTCTGGATTACAACATCAAATATGATCCTACAGGAGCAGGTGTAGCAAAAGATGTTGACGTCAACTTATATTTTGAGTTGGTTAAGCAATAATTTTTAATATAATTTGGTTAGGAAAGGTTTTCAAAGTATTGAGAACCTTTTTTGTATATATGAATGGGGGAAAACATTATTCAATTATGCTTTTTAATTCTTTATTTTTCTGATAATAATAACCGATCGTAATTGTTGCCAATGCTGGTAACAAAAGGATTAATCCTCCAGCGCCGCTGTATTTATTGAGCAATAAAGCCGCTGAAATGAAAATCCACCCCGATAAAAAGTAATAATTTGCAATCCGGAAATTCCGGTATCCGGGATCATTTTTGTGGTAAGGGATAATGATAAAGCTGAGGTGTGCGAGAATGGCTCCGTTGAGAACATCAATCAAATGATGCTGATAAGTCGTTAAGGTTGAAATTCCCAAAAGGATCAGACAGACCATTAAAAAAATCCGCCACCTTGAAAGACTTTTAAACACCGACCAGAAAATAAAGGCAAAAGCAATATGCAGCGACGGAGACTGGTTGAAAGGGGAGTCAAATGTTTTCAAAAAAGAAAAAGGCAATCCTAAAATGGTATGAGAAACCTCAGGTTTTGCAAATGAGTACCGCAAAGGGACTGTAATGAAAAATAAGCCGGCAGTAATCGTTGCAAAGAGCATTCTCCATGTTAATATTTTTAACTGGTATTTATCTCTACATAAAAAAAATACCATGCAGAAAAAAAGTCCGCCTGCCATATACGGAATGATTGACAGGGGCACAAATGGAATCGATTTTTCAAAGTCGAAAGTAAATGACGGTACCTCATCTAAAGAAGATGCGTACCAAGTACAGAGATTATAGACGGTCATGAATACGATAGTACAGACAGTTAATGCAAATATCTGCTGCCAGATTTTCAGTTGCTTTTCGGTCATTCGCTTTTTCAACATCATAGGATTTAGCAGTAAAGAGGAAAGATCTGGTCGTAATTTCATTAGCTATGTATCTTTGAAAGGAAATAAATTTTAATTCTTCAAATGCTTTGAAGATGGTTTTATAGAGTTAAAATAGGTTTCTGTTAATCATGATTCAGGACAATGAAGGCAGCAGAGCAGAATTTAATCGGATGATCTGTAATTTTATTTTGTTGTACCAAACAGTGGTTTGGAACGGAGAAGCTGTTACGGCCTTGGATTAAACTAGATGCGGAAATCATTGTCTTGATGGTTTTTTTGCACTTTGGTAAGATTAGATATAAATAAAAAGTTTCGTTAAGTTTCAGCAAGTAGTTTGCCATTTCTCAAATTGATAATTCTAAAAAATTGCTTTGTATTTCTTTTTCCCATAACTTTGCACAAACCTAATCTAATGAGTAAAAAGAATACTAAGTACATCTTTGTGACAGGAGGTGTGACTTCATCTTTGGGAAAGGGAATCGTTTCAGCTTCTCTTGGACTTCTGCTAAAATCACGTGGCTTCAATGTAACCATCCAAAAGCTTGATCCTTACATCAACATCGATCCGGGAACATTGAACCCTTATGAGCATGGAGAATGTTATGTAACCGAAGATGGTGCGGAGACGGATCTGGATTTAGGTCACTACGAGCGTTACCTTGATGCGCCCACTTCCCAAAACAACAACGTTACAACAGGAAAAATCTACCAGACGGTAATTGAAAAAGAAAGAAAAGGAGATTTTCTTGGGAAAACGGTTCAGGTAATTCCTCATATTACGAACGAAATCAAGCGAAGAATTAAAATTCTATCCAAACAGAACTACGATATTATTATTACGGAGATCGGTGGAACGGTAGGAGATATTGAATCTTTGCCTTACATCGAGACTGTGCGTCAGCTGAAATGGGAGCTGGGCGAAAAGAATTCGATGGTGATTCACCTTACTTTATTGCCATATCTGGCTTCCAGCGGAGAATTGAAAACAAAGCCTTCCCAGCATTCTGTCCGCCAATTGATGGAAAGCGGAATCATGGCAGATGTTCTGGTTTGCCGTACCGAGCATAAAATACCGAAGGATCAAAGGGCGAAGCTAGCCCAGTTCTGTAACGTTCCGTTGGATAATGTAATCGAATGTAAAGATCTTGAAACCATCTACGAAGTTCCGATGTACCTTCAGAAGCAGAATTTCGATGATGTGGTTTTAAAGGAACTGGATCTGAAAAGCGATAAAGATGCAGACCTGAAGGAATGGAAAACTTTCTTGAAAAAATTCCAGAATCCTAAAAAATCGATTGAAATCGCTTTGGTTGGAAAATATGTTTCTCTGCAGGATTCCTATATTTCTATTGCGGAAGCTTTCAAGCATGCCGGTGCAGATCTGGAAACTGAAGTGAAGATCAGATGGGTGTACAGCGGAGATCTTACGAAAGAAAATATAAAAGAAACTTTAGCCGGAGTAAACGGTATCCTTGTGGCTCCTGGATTCGGGGACAGAGGAATTGAAGGAAAAGTGCTTACCGCTCAGTATGCCAGGGAAAATAAAGTTCCGATGCTGGGAATCTGTCTGGGGATGCAGATCATGACGATCGAATTTGCAAGAAATGTCTTAGGATATTCCAAAGCCAACTCCATGGAATTCGATACTTCTACCGAGCATCCTGTTATTTCCCTGATGGAAGAACAGAAAAATGTAGTGGAGAAAGGAGGAACGATGCGTTTAGGCGCATGGAGGTGTTCTTTGAAGAACAATTCTAAACTTAATGATATCTACGGCGCTAAAAATATTACGGAAAGACACCGTCACCGTTACGAATTCAACAGCGATTATATCGGAGAGTTCGAGAAAAACGGCTTCCTGGCTACCGGTACCAACCCGGAAACAGGTTTGGTAGAAGCGTTGGAAATGCCGGATCACCCTTTCTATGTAGGAGTGCAGTATCACCCGGAATACAAGAGTACGGTCTATACGCCGCATCCTTTATTTATTGCTTTTATAAAAGCATGTACCCAGAAATAAAGTAATTAAAAAGTACAGACGTCATATTAAACTCAGGCTGAGAATAATCAGCCTGAGTTTATTATATAGTAATATATTAAAGGATAGAGTTTTGATAAAAAAACAGTATTTTTGTCGACTCAAAATATACATATACTAGAGATATGGCAGGTATGCTATGTATATATTTAAGTTTTAAAAATTTTAATTAAAATAAAATGCAACAGAACAACGGACTTGATAAGAGTCAGATTATCAGTTTTGCGGTTTTATGTGTGGTTCTTTTCGGATTCATGTTTTATTTCCAGAACAAGCAGTCGAAAGAGGATCAGACGAAAGCTGAGCAACAGAAGACCGAGCAGGTGAAGAATGCCGTAAAACCCACACCGGCCAACAATATCAATCCTAATGTAACTCCAAATTCCATTCAGACCGCCACTTTGGCGAACAATGCACTGAAGCTTGAGTTCAACAGTTTAGGAGGGCAGGTTTCTAAAGTGGAACTGGTAAAATACAAAGCCTACGATCATAAAACAGATCAGGCAGACCTTCCGCTGTATCTGATTACCAAGAATAATTCGAATTACGGCTTCCAGTTTAAAGATAGAACAGGGAAAACCATCAACACGAAAGATCTGGTTTTTGCTCCGGCGGTTAGCGGAAATGTTGCTACTTTGACGGCTAACTACAACGGCGCAACGATTCAGTTCGTTTATACCTTAAATAATAATCCGAAAGCCGAACTGAAAGACCAGTATGCGGTAGATTTTAAAGTAAGAACACAGGGGCTTTCAAAAATTACGGCCGACAATAAAGCAGATTTTATCTGGGATTATAATGTAAGAAATCTTGAAAAGGGCAGGGCTCAGGAACAATCCCACTCAGAGTTCTCTTACGCATTCAATAATTATAAAGATTATGACTATGACGGAAGAACAACGATGGAGGAAGAAAAGGAAACCCTAAACTGGATTGGTGTTAAACAGCAGTTTTTTGCTTCAGTCATCGAATCCAAGACCGGATTTACCCAAAGCAAAGGAAATCAGGAAGCCGTAGAAGAAGGGGAGTATCTGAAAAAATTAAACTATGAAGGTTTTGTTCAGATGACCGGCAGCGAACTGAATCAGGATTTCACCTGGTACTTTATGCCGTTGGATCTGCCATTGCTGAAATCATATGATAAAAATTTCGACGAGATCCTTCCGTTAGGTTGGGCTTTCATCGGGTGGATGAACAGAGGATTCTTTATTCCTATTTACAATTTCATTGCCTCTTGGGGATTAACTGCAGGTTGGGCCATTTTCTTATTGACGATTTTGGTTAAATTGATCCTCTCGCCTATTATGTACAAACAGCATAAATTGAGTGCGATGATGCGGGTGATCCGTCCGGAAATTGATGAGGTGAATGCCAAATTCAAGGATGCTGATCCGATGAAAAAGCAGCAGGCGACCATGGAAGTCTACCGGAAAGCCGGGGTTAATCAGATGGCCGGATGTCTGCCGGCACTGGTTCAGATTCCTATCTTTTATGCTTTGTTCCGTTTCTTCCCGAACTTTATCGATTTGAGAGGAAAGGGATTCTGGTTTGCCAAAGATTTAACAGCTTATGATGATCTGATTAAGTTGCCTTTTAAAATTCCTTTCCTTGGAGACCACTTGAGTATTTTTGCTTTGGCGTGTACTGTGGTTATCTTAATTTATACGGTAATGACTTCAGGAAATATGCAACAGCCACAACAGGAAGGAATGCCCAATATGAAAGTACTGATGTACATTTTCCCAATCACATTCCTGTTTTTCTTAAATACTTCTGCATCCGGTCTTTCCTGGTATTATTTCGTATCGAATGCCATTAACATCTTGATCATACTCGTTATTAAGTATGTGATTCTCGATGAAAAGAAAATTCATGCCCAGATCCAGGCCAATAAAGAGAAGCCGAAAACGGAAGGGAAATTCCAGAAAAAAATGCGGGAAATGATGGAAAAAGCTCAGCAGCAGCAAACCTATCAGGAACAGCAGAAAAATAAAAAGAAATAGTTTTTAGTTTAATCAATAAAAAAAGAGAAGCATGGCGCTTCTCTTTTTTTGTATATAATAAGGTATCTAAAATTCATATCCGTTTAATCATACTTCAGCCTGAACGACTGTCTGTGATATTTCGTAGGACCTAACTTTATTAATGCTTCCTGGTGTTTTTTGGTCGCATAGCCGAAATTGGTATCCCATCCATACTCCGGATGCTCGTCGTGAAGCTGAAGCATCAGCTTGTCCCGATAATTTTTTGCCAGAATAGAGGCAGCAGCAATAGACAGTACCTTTGAGTCGCCTTTGATAATGCATTCGTGGGGAATAAAATTATACGGGTGAAATCTGTTTCCGTCAACCAGAATCAGTTCCGGCCTGATGGTTAACTGATCGAGTGCTTTATGCATTGCATGGATGCTGGCATTCAAAATGTTATGTTCATCTATAAAAGCCGGAGGAAGTTCCGCAATCGCATACTCCTTAACATGATCTTTTATATAACCGTCGAGAGCCATCCTTGTCTTAAGGTTAAGCTTTTTTGAATCATTAACTAAATTTTGGTTAAAATTTTCATCCAAAATAACGGCTGCCGCTACCACAGGACCACATAAACAGCCTCTGCCTACCTCATCACAACCCGCTTCAACATAAAAAACAGACCATTTTTTTATTAAATCCATAATTATTATAAAATATGAAACATTTAACTATGCAATATTAAATATTTTTAACAAAACATTTGGTTACTTTAAGAAAGTTTTACATATTTGCAGATAATAAAAAATAATCAATTTAAATATGAAGAAATTAACAGCAAGTGT
>JAKOOG010000093.1 GCA_022701545.1 Weeksellaceae bacterium
GTCAGTACCCGGACACCTTTAGGCGTAACTTCGTTCGATAAGCTTTTGCTGTAATTTCGCAATCCGGCTTTTGCGGCGGCGTAAGGTAAGGTGGAATCGTACAAAGGGAGCTTGCCCTGTATGGAAGCGATGTGGATGATAACCCCGCTTTTCCGGTCGATCATTTGGGGTAAAAACCCACGGTCCAGCCGGATCGGAGTAAGCAGATTCGCTTGTAAAGTCGATTTCCAGTCTTCATCGGTTAAGGCCTGGAAGCCTCCGGCAGGTGTCGTAGAGGAACCCAGGTTGTTGACCAGAATATCCAATCGGCCATAAGAAGACAGTACTTCGCTGATTACTTTTTGTGCTCCTTCCGCTGTACTTAGATCCGAGGCAATGAAATGCATACGGCTGTTCTCGTTTTCAGGGGCATTCCTGGCCGAGATAATAACGGTTGCGCCGGCTTGCAACAGCCTTTCTGCAATTGCTTTTCCTGCTCCTTTTGTACCTCCGGTTACCAGTGCAATCTTGCCTGATAACTCATTGTTAAAATTAAATTGTTCCATTTTTTAGAATTGTTTATAGGACAAAATTGAGGTATAAAAGCAGTTTGCACAAGTACGGAATTACGATTCATATAGGGATAAATTATTCCCCTATTGCCCAAACCGGAACATACGTTTACTTTTGTGATATGTATGAGCGAAAAATAATACCGAACTTAAATTGCGGTCTGGATCTGATCGGTGAAGTCCTGTACGGCAAATGGAAGATCCGTCTGCTCTGGTTTATTGATCAGGGGCATCAAAGGCCGAGCGAATTACAACGGAAAATACCGGATGCCACACGAAGGGTTCTCAATATGCAGCTGAAAGAAATGGAGGAACACGAACTGGTTTCGAAGGTTATTTATCCGGTCGTTCCGCCAAAAGTAGAATATTCTCTTACCGGGCTGGGGAAGAGCTTAATTCCTTTGGTCGGCGCTTTAGGGCAGTGGGCGGATGAACACGAGGATCGGCTGCGAATGCTGATTATGAAAAGAATCCAGGGATCGGCTGATCAGGAAAAATCCTGACTGAATCAATCGTAAAACAAGCGTGTCATTTTACTGGTTAAACCGAAACGTAAAACAGGTTTCCTCATCCGTAGAATGAACCAGAATCTGGCCTTTATGCGCATTGGCTATTTCATTGGCGATATACAGACCTAGGCCAAGCCCCTCTTGTCCTTCATGGATCTTCCCTCTGGAAAAAGGTTTGAACAGATGTTTTTCTGTCTCGGGAGAAATCTTGTTTCCTTTATTGATGACGCACAGTTCAAAAAGGTCGGGTTCGCTTTTTGCCTTCACCATGATCGGTGATTCTTTTGATCCGTGCGTAATGGCATTTCCCAAAAGGTTGGAAAACAGCTGGGCGATGCGCTTGTAATCCCCGTGAATGGGGTAGTTCAGATTCAGGTCGGCCAGGATTTCCCGGTCGGGATATACCGTTTCGAGTTCAACGATGATCTGATGAAGAATATCCCGGAGAACCATATTGTCATTGTGGTAATTCAGTACAATTCCGCCACCCAGACGTCCGCTGGCAAAATCAACCATATTGTCAATCAATCCTCTTACGCGTATCGTGGAATCCTGTATGATTTTGGCTAATTTTAAGTTTTTTTCATCCTGGGAAGTCCGGAGCATAAGCTGGGCTGCGCTTGAAATGGCACCGACCGGATTGCGGAGGTCATGTCCCAATATAGCGATAAACTGTTCCCTTATTTCGGCATTCGTCTGTTCTTCGGCTAACTGCGCCTGTGTGTCGCTTAAATTTTGAAGGGATTCCAAATGAAAGGCAATTAATTCAGCAAACAGTTTGAACATACCGATGGTCTTCTCGTTGTTTACCAATGCCGGATTCGGGTCGATTGCACATAAGGTTCCGAAAAAATCCCCGTTGGTAAGAAAAAGCGGGATCGAAATATAACTTTGAAGGCCATATATCCTTGGGGTATGGTGATCTGAATAGATCGGATCTTCCGCCACATGATCGATGGCAATTTCTTTTTGCCCATCCATCACCTGTTGGCATAAAGTAGTCTCCACTTTCAGTTCTCCTCCTACCTCCAGGCCGAAGTTAATTTTATCATTCACTGCACAGGCGATCCACCGGTCCTGGGTAACCTTGACCAATGCGGCAAACCCCATGCCTGTGGTGTTGCAAATAACTTCAAGTATTTTAGCTACAGCAGGAATTCTGCTGATTTGCTCTATTTCAATTTGAAAATTTGGTGATTTAGTAACGTCGCTCATATAATAGATGATCCGGATTTTTCTAATGTTTAAAGATATAAAAAATAATTGCTATTTTAAATCCATCGCGGTAAAGAAAAAAAGTCCATTTTTGATCTGTAAAATTACCTGAAGAAGTTCAAGGCAGGGTGTATCCCGCTTTTGATAGCCCGGAGCATAGCAACTTAAACTATTAACGATACCCTAAAATTTCAGGTCTTTGTTTCATTTAAAGGTAATCTCAACAGA
>JAKOOG010000140.1 GCA_022701545.1 Weeksellaceae bacterium
CGAAAGACCGGATCCCACTTTATTCAGAAAGGGAAAAGGATCCTTTATGCCTGATATTTATTAATCACAATCAATAAAGATAACTTCCTGCTTATTGTTTAACATCTTCCATTTTAAGATACAGGCCCGACAAGCTGAGCAACGGTTTGGGAGAATGGTCTTCATCATATAGCGAAAGGTCCATTTTCAGGACGGCATTTTCTGTATCGGGATGATGGATCTGCAACCATTCACTGATACCTGCGGCCATAGATTCTACTATTCCAGGATTTGCTGAATGCGGGTTGGTTGGGTCGGTAAGCAAGGCTGGAGGTTTCAACAACACAGGAAGCTGAACCGGAATCCCGGTACCGGCAATCGTATATTCATAGTTGACAGCAAGTCTGAAATACAGTTCCGGCTTTTCATTGTCCTGCAGCAGTCTGCTGAATAAATGCCTGAGGTTCTCGAGCAGTGTATATTTCTTTTCTCCGGCGGGAGCGAAGGCCGCAATATCAACGGCATCATAACGGACCAATTCCATCGAAAAAACCGGCATGATGAACGTCGGGACTGTTATTTCAAATACCGGATTTACCGGTCTGCCGGGCACAAGTTCCTGGTTCCTTTTGATGACCGCTCCTACCGAAAAAGTCGAGTTTTTGATGATATTCAGGCCTCTGAATGTAAGGGTCCGCGCAGTGATTCCGGTAATTTTAGTTTCTGCAAAGGACAACGGCTTCCCGTCCCGGGTAAAATAATACGTCTCGCTTTCCGGCTTGCTTCCGGTGCTGTTGTACCGGACCGTCTCATATCCTTCAATTTCTAATTCAGGACGTCCGTATCTGGCTATTGCTGCCTGTGACATTTCAACCGTAATCACCACCACATCATCCTTATCCTCTACTATAGCACTGTTTTCTTTAACGGTAAAAGAAAAAAGGCCTTCCGGACCGGTATTTTCATGACCGGGAAGGTTGACGCCCCAGAATTCGTCAACGGAGATATGGCTGATGAAATTTTCCACCAGTCCAGTATATGCCTGTAGCACTATTTTTGCCCCGGAAACGGCCTCTGCGGTACTGTCGGGTGTGATGAGGGACATTTTCTGAAATGCTTCTTCCATCTGAGGCTTCAGATAGACAAGCTGTGCGAGATCATCGAATGCCCGGAAGTTCTTTTGCCCGGACGGGCTTTCCGTAATTTCAGGCTCATGATCGTAAATGGTGAAACAGACTTTATCGTGCCTGTTCTGATGACCGTAAGAAAACCGGAAATCCCATAGGAGCAGATCTGACAGAGATCCGTCTTTAAGATCCTTTGCAATTCCTGACAGGGACGACATGTTCACGACATCCGGACACCGGTGCAGGGGAAGCGGTACCTGATCAGGAAGGCCCGCCAGTTTCCTAATGGACCGGACCGGGTTTTCCTTAGTGAAGAACTCAAGCGATACCGGCTTTGTTTCGTCAAGTTCCGGTTCTACCCTGCAGTTCACAAGTGAAACGGCCTGATAGGAAAGATCTTCAGGAACCGGCAGCTGACGGCAGTCTACTTCTGTTTCCAGTGCATACAGCATCACACACAGGCCTGCATTTCCGGCAGTGTGCAGCGGGAGATTTGCGGCGGCAGGTCTGATTTCAGGGACCTCCTTATTCTCCCGGGGATCCCGGATGATCTGTCCTGAAAGATATCCTTCCGTAAGATTATTCGGATTGATTTCTGCAACCAACTCTACAACTGATTTCATTTCATAGAAATGAGACAGCCTTTCCGATAATGCTTCTCTGAAACGCTCCTGAGCATTTCCGGCAGACGCGGTTTCATTCCTGAAAGCAGGGACGAGCATGTTTTTAAAAAGTTCCGCCAATCTCCGGCGCTGGCTTTCCAGCTTTTCCAGAAATGTTGTTCCCTGATCCGTACGGTCTTCTTTCAGTTTCAGCCCTTCATGATAAACAGGATCAAAAAGGGAATCGAATTGTTGGAAAAAGGTCCGTAACCAAACGTTCAGGTCAATCCCTCTGAAAGCGACCGGCTGTGCCCGGCTGAAATCCAGTCCGGCAACAGGATCAAACAGGGGAACCGGAACATGATCTTTACTGAACAGCCCGTTAAAGAACGGTTTCGGTGCAAAAACAACGGCCGCTTTATCATTCAGCACGAATCCGATGGCAGATCCTGAATCCTCCTTTGCCATATAACGTACGGCCCAGGCTGAAGGTTTTTCAGGAAACGATTTATCACGACTGCCCTTTTCAAAGGCAATTCCAAGTCTACCGCAAGGCAGAAATATTTTCTCAAACTGTTCCTCAAACTCAGAATAGCCTGGATTTAAGCCCGGAAAACCGGATAGAGGCCGGATTTTTACCATTTTCCCTTTTGATTTCACCTTCAGACCACCATCCTGAATATAAGGCGTAAGAAAAAGCTCGAAAAGAGCTTCCTGCCGTACCGAAGCCGGATCTACAGGAAAGGTGAGCTTATGCAGACGTTCAGGAATTCCGGCAGTGAGGTTTCCCTTTGCACAGGCTTCCAGGAACAGGACAATGCCTTTGAGCCAAACATGAAAACCGGCATCATTGAGAGAAAACGTTTTCTCCGGAAACAGGCTGGACTGCAGCATTACCGTGGCGGCATGTTCAGGATCAAAACATTCTGAAATACGTTTGTATAAGTTTTTATCGGCTTCCGTTTTGCTGCTTAACAAGGAAATCTCTTTAAACTCAGCATTTGAAGAAAAGCCTGCCGAACCTGAATAAGTGTCATTCATTCCGACAAATTCCATTTCCAGCACCGACAGGGTAACTACTGCATTCTTCGGGATATGAGCCACCGAAATATCGACTGAAATTTTATCGTCATTCAGCGTTAGGCCGAGGATGCTGATGTTGGCATCAAAAGAATACCGGGCTTTGTCCACCGCTGAATCCGGGTCCGGCGGCATGGTGTAGACCACCGTCAGGATCTTTTTCTCCGGATCCTTGATCCCAACTTTTAAGAGACCATAGTATTCTGTTTCATTGAAAATAAAATGGAGTTCCAGCGACGGCTGGCCCTCTATCGGGATGATCTGCCAGCCGATTTTCATCGCAGGCCAGCCGTTGAGATCCGCAATAGGATCAATAAGATTGATTTCGGTTTCAGACATAAGGTATGGAATTGAGCATGTTATTAATTTTTATAAAACGATAACGGACTTTCAGAGCCCTCTGAAAAAGTTGATTATCGAACTTATTGGACTTTTGCAAGGACCGTCCCGGCACAAAAGACCTTCCTGAGCCTGTTGCATTTCCGGAATCTGGAATCCTGAAGTCCATGGGATGAAATTAAGAAAAGTGATCGGCATGCGCAATATATTTTATCTGATTATCAATTGTCATCCGTTGTACTCACTTTACCGGCTATGTGAACAGTTCGTGTCCTAAAGCATTCCTTCACCCAGGAAAATTCAATCAACAAATCCCAATGTTGGATTACCATTTGCATTTAAAAGGGCATTCTGATCATTTTATATTTTATTATCCCCAATGGCCAATAATCGCAAATCCATTTACAGTGCACTCGCCGCCAATCTGCTGATCGCGGTTACCAAGTTTATCGCAGGGACTTTTACCAACAGTTCTTCCATGATCTCGGAAGGCATCCACTCCACCGTTGACACCACCAACCAGCTCCTGCTTCTGTATGGAATAAAAAGAAGCAAAAAAGCCCCGGACGAACCGCATCCGTTCGGCTATGGCAAAGAACTGTATTTCTGGTCTTTTGTGGTATCCATCCTGATATTCGGTCTCGGCGGTGCGCTGTCCATTTACCAGGGAATCCTTCACATCATAGAACCCGAAGTGATGAAAGACCCGTTCTGGAACTATATTGTACTCATCCTTTCGCTGATTTTTGAAGGGACTTCCTTAATTATATCCATGAAGGAATTTAACAAGACCCGCCACGGGAGGGGATTATGGGATGCGATTATCAGGAGCAAAGACCCGTCCAGCTTTCTGGTTGTTTTTGAAGACGGTGCAGCAGTAGCCGGCCTCATCATCGTCATGATTTTGATGGGGATCAGCCATTCGTTCGGAATCCCGGAACTGGACGGCGTGGCATCAATTATCGTGGGCCTGATTCTCGTTTTTGTTTCTTTTGTTTTAGCCCGGGAAAGCCGGAGCCTGCTGATGGGTGAAGGGATAGCCCCTGAAACCAGGGAAAAAATCACCAAACTGGCTGAACAGGATGTCGCTGTGGTCAGGACGAAAAATATATTATCTACTTATCAGTCACCGGAAGAAATTGTTTTGGTCCTGATCATCGATTTCAAGGATCATCTCGATACGGAAGAGATCACGGAGGCCGTCCAGCGCATCCGCAGAACTGTGAAAGCAGCATTTCCGCTGGTCCGGTATGTTATTATCCAGCCGGAATAAGCTATTGTGTTCTCAAGCTGAAGTTCATCTGTACTTATCTCATTGCTCCACATGACTACCATAAAGTATGTAAATTAATTCCGGCCCGGCAACAGCGGGATCCTTTTTCAAATATAAGTTGCACGGAAAATCGTTTCAACAAATTCGCAATTACATTTTTATCTGTTGAGAAATAGAATCATAGCTGTGTTGTAAAGGTTTTTCAGGAATATGTTTTGCCGATATTAAAAATAATCTTATATTTGCACCACTGAAAACAACGATAACATCGGAGTTCAGGGAGAGTTGGCAGAGTGGTCGATTGCGGCAGTCTTGAAAACTGTTGACTGTAACAGGTCCGGGGGTTCGAATCCCTCACTCTCCGCCAGGTTGGAAACCAAAATAAGCTAAAACGCTGTAAACATAAATGTTTACAGCGTTTTTTGTTTTAGCGCAGTATTAAAAAAAAATCAAAAAAGGCCATATTAAAAGTGACCTATTCAGTGACCTATCGTAAAAATATCAAAATAGGTCACTGAAATCTTCGGAAATCCCGACCCATAGGCAGTCTAACGATTGAACATCTTGCAGAAAGTGGTAACAAAAAGTAAATT
>JAKOOG010000147.1 GCA_022701545.1 Weeksellaceae bacterium
ATAATCAGAAGGGCAATCAGATGCGCCAGGGAATTTGTAATTCTTGAAGCATAAACTGAATTTACAATGGGATATTTTTCCTGGTTCCGAAAAATACTGAAGATACTGTTGATGATGATCTTCAGGATAAAATCGATCACAAAGAAAACAGCACAGAGCAAGGCTAACTTTACAATCATGTGGAATACCCACTCCAGGCCGGTGGGGGAAATTTTGCTTATGTAAATATACAGGGGCTCACTAAGTTCCTGTATAAAATCTTTGGTTTCTTCTAATTGGTCTTTCATCAAAACAAATTTAATAAAATTAGATTCACCGGAAGCCTTTTAAAAACGGGATTTTTCACCATAATCTATCTTAATATTTTACGAATAATTTAAAACATAATTCAAATTATGAAATATTTTAATAATAAAATCACTAAATTAGTATTCTAATTAAAAAACTAAAGCTTATGAAAAAGTTTAATCTTCTCTTCATTCTTATTGTTCTTTTAACATTGGGCGCCTGCCGTTCGGAATCTGAAACCCCTGCCGAAATTACCATTGACAATACCGTAAAGACCGGCAAAATCACCGGAAAAGTCATGTCGCAAAACGGAGTAAAGCCCATCGGAGGCGCCTCGGTCTTTACGTTTGATGAAAAGTATAAGATTTACTATACGACATCTGATGCTGATGGTAATTTTACCTTAGAGGCACCGGTGGGAACCCATACCTTCCACATCCAGACGGGTAACGGAAGCAATTTCCGGACGGAAATTTCCGCTACGGTGAAAAACAACGAAACCCTGAGCCTGGATGCTGCACAGACCAAGCTGAACCAGGTGGCCAAAATCGCTTATGTAAAAGGCAGCTATGACAAAATAGAAGATATTATTCTGAGCCTCGGATACACCGCTACCGAAATCACCAATAATGATCTTACCAATCTGACAACGCTTGCACAGTATGACATTATATTCCTGAACTGCGGTTCCAGAAACAATTATTCTTCCAATCCCGGACTTTATGCTGCTGCTGAAGCCAATCTTGCCATTTTTGTGGCGAACGGAGGAAGTATTTATGCTTCCGACTGGGATGTGTCCTATCTGGTAGGCGGGACGAGCAATACCTCAGCCTGTTCTCCTGCCGGAGGGTTTGTTCCCGATTCGAAATTATGCTCCAAGAATATCGGAACCGTAGGCAATATCGTCGCTACCGTAAACAATACGGGACTTACGACAGCGCTCGGATTCAACACCCTGAATATCAACTACGACCTGGGGGCATGGCAGAAAATTATCAATTATGATCCGGCTTACTGGGAAGTTCTGGTGAAAGAGACGTCCACCAATGATGCTTTGATGATCCGGACCAACCATTTTTCGGCAACCGGACTTCCGACTACGCCAATCGGTAATGCGCCGACAACTACCTTTACAACGGTCTGCATTACCCTTCCCGGAAATATCCAGATCAGCCTTTCCGTTCCTCAGGCTATCGTACCATATCTTGTAGCTTTGGGCGCAACAGTGGGGCCTTGCTCCGGATCGGCCAACAGCGGCTATATTTATTACACGACCTTCCACAACCACGCCAGCGGAAACATCGGGAACGCCGGAGTGATTCTGCAGTATGTCATTTTAAACCTTTAATAAATTTCAACTTATACAGGAAGCGGCTTTCAGAAAAGCCGCTTTTTTTATATCTTGCATAGTATAATCAAACATCATGGACGTCGTATTAATTGAAATTCTTTGCCTGGTCTTGTTATTTTTAGGAATTTTGGGAACTGTTCTTCCGGTCCTGCCGGGCTTGTTGTTAAGCATCTGCGGGCTGCTGATTTATAAATTCGGAACCGATGCAGACCTGCCGATGATTTATATCTGGGCATTTGTTATTCTTACCGCAGTTTCAGTGGTTCTAAATTATGTAATTCCGGCGAAGACCAACCAAAAGTACGGCGGAACACGCTGGGGAAGCATCGGATCTATTATCGGAACCATTGTCGGTATGTTTTTGCCCATTCCCTTAGGGTTTCTTGTGGGTATGTTCGCTGGTGTATTCATTGGGGAGCTTCTTCATGACAGCAAGGATATGACGAAAGCCTGGAAATCAACCAAAGGAGCTTTCATCGGATTTATTTACGGAACAGGATTCAGTCTTGTTGTAGGAGTGGCCATGTTTTTGGTAGTACTTCTGGATATGCTTAATATTATTTAAAAAAGAAATTATGATTCCATATAAAACCATCATTCTGAGTATAAGCTCTATGTTCTTAATGAACTGCAATGCTCAGAAAAAGACCAACAAGATTAAAGCAGATACTGATAAAAACCAGATGAAGCCGGTGACAAACTCAGACCAGACCATCCTCTATTTTAATGAGGGAGAAAACCGCTTCCTGAAAGAATACCAGATGAATGTGACCTTCAAAGGGATTTCCGAGGACAGCCGCTGTCCGAAAGACGTTAACTGCATCTGGGCAGGAGTTGCCGTGGCACAGGTTGAAGTGATGGGAACCGCAACCCGGCCGATGACGCTGGAAATTGCGACAATCGATAACAAAGCCAGAAACTATAGTGCATCGGCTGTATTTAGCGGCTATACCATCTCTTTAGCGGATGTCCAGCCTTACCCCGGAGCGGTTGACGGAGCAAAGGCCCTGAAAGGAAAGTACAGAATCGGAATTATTATTACGAAGGGCGGCCAAGATTCTACCATGAAATAGGTTTCTTTCCTTTTGAAACCAGATATTCATTGATTTTAGAAAAAGGCCGGCTCCCGAAAAACCCCCTGTGAACCGAAAACGGTGAAGGGTGAGCTGATTTTAAAATAAAATGCTTGGCCGGATTAATAAGTTCGGCCTTTTTTTGGGCAAAAGCGCCCCAAAGCACAAATACAACATTTTCTTTTTTATCCGAAATTTCTTTAATGATAAAATCGGTAAATTTTTCCCAGCCGATATCTTTATGGGAATTGGGTGAATGGGCACGTACCGTTAAGGTCGCATTTAACAGTAAAACGCCCTGTTTGCCCCAATCGTCCAGCTCTTTTGACGTTCTTACTACACCTGCATCATCTTTTAATTCGATAAAAATATTTTTCAGCGAAGGCGGTGCCGTCACCTGTTCTGAAACGGAAAAACAAAGCCCGTTCGCCTGGTAATCGTTATGGTAAGGATCCTGCCCGAGGATCACGACTTCAATATCATCAAAAGGGGTAATTTCCAGTGCTCTGAAAATCTGGCTTTTCGGCGGAAAAACTTTAGTCGTTGCATATTCCTGCTTTACTTTTTCCCAAAGATTGGTAAAGTACGGTGTATTTTTGATCGGGGCTAAAACTTCGGTCCAGGTCATAATTTTATTTTGAGAATGAATGAATTTGAAAATTACTCTGCTTGTTTTAATTAATTTAAAATATCCAGGGAAAATATACTTCCTACCGAATATATAGGGGTTTACGGAATAATATCAATTTTCTTGCCTTTGTTATTATGGCTATCCGAGATCACTTTTAAAGCAGATTAATGATTTCCGAATGAGTATTGGTAAGATAAGTAATTTCGGATGATAGATTCATTCTGTTTCAGTTGATGGATGATACAAATATAATAATTTCCAAAACGACTATAAAACAGTCTTCAAACTAAAAACCTGATTTTCGGGAAATCCTTCATCCTCTACTCCCTCTTCCAAAACGAAATGATGTTTTAATAGAAGCTGTTTGGAGCTTTCGTTATCCTGATGCGTCATGGCTACGATTTCATCAAGATGCAGTTCATTGAAAGCAAAATCTAAAACGGCGGCCAAAGATTCCGACATAATGCCTTTTCTATGATATTCCGGTAAAAGTTCGTAGCCTATCTCAGCGACTTTCCGGTCTTCTGAAAAATTCCACAGGCAGATGGTTCCGATAAGATGAGGATGGTCTTTCAGGGAAATTCCCCAGTAAAACGTTTGATTATTCTTAGTCCGTTCTTTAATGGTCAGAATAAACTGCAGGGCATCGTAATTGTTTTTCGGAGAGTTTCTCCGCACGAACTGATTAATCACTTTATTGCTCCGGATTTTCAAAATATCTTCAACGTAATTTTCGTTAATTTCTTTAAGTTGCAGCCTTTCAGTTTGCAGTTTTATATTTACCATGGGATTATAGATATTTTCAAATTCCCAAATTAACTCATTTTCAAATTAAATTCACATTTTCTCACTAAATTTGCAAGGTGTATATAAATAAAGAAGATTTAAACGAATTAGAGTTTCCGCAATTGCTCGCGGAGATCTCTCCTTTTGCTTATTCTCCGAAGACGAGGGAAAAAATTCTGGAGCTGCGTCCGATGGAAATCGACGAGGCCGAAATTTCCCTGAAAAAAACGTCTGAATACCTGTCGAGTTTTGAAAGTTCAAACGCAGTTCCGTTTGACGAATATGAAGATATCGAAAGTGAGCTGAAGCTTATGCTGATCGAGAATTACCGTCTTGAAAACAGCGCTTTCATGAAAATCAAGACCCTGACAGAACAGATCGGAAAACTGCAGAAGTTCTTCCCGACCATGCCGGAAACCTTCCCTACTTTGATGGAAGATGTATTGGTGCTGGAATTCAAAAAGGAAATCATTGATAAGGTAGATAAAGTTTTTAACC
>JAKOOG010000151.1 GCA_022701545.1 Weeksellaceae bacterium
CATTTACTGTTTGTTACCAACGGCACCGTGGCACTGCAAATGGCTATAAAAGCCCTGGATATAAAAGGAGAAATTATTACAACACCTTTTTCCTTTATTGCCACCACCAGCACGATTGTCTGGGAAGGCTGTACCCCGGTTTTTGTAGATATAGATCCAAGAAGTCTTTGCATTGATGCCCAAAAAATTGAAGCTGCCATTACCGAAAATACAACGGCAATTCTGGCTACCCATGTATACGGCAATCCTTGTGATGTTGAGGCCATCGATCATATTGCGAAAAAGTATAATCTTAAGGTAATTTACGATGCAGCCCATGCTTTCGGAGTGGAAATAAAAGGAAAATCCATTTTTGAATATGGTGATATTTCAACCTGCTCCCTGCATGCTACCAAACTCTACCATTCGGTGGAAGGAGGCTTAATTGTTACAAAAGACGGTGACCTGCTGAAAAAGCTGGCTTATATCCGAAACTTCGGAATATCCGGATTTGATTCTTTTGCAGAATTGGGACTTAACGGAAAAAATTCTGAATTTCATGCCGCGATGGGATTAGTTAATCTTAAATATATCCATGAGATCCATGAGAAAAGAAAAGCTTTAGCTGAACTTTATGATGAAAAGCTGAAAAACCTGAAAGCGGTAAAACCGCTCTGGCATTCGGATGCTGAAGAAAATTACGCTTATTATGCCATTGTGTTGGAAAGTGAAGAACTTCTCTTGCGGTTAAAAACTGAAATGGACAAGTTTGAAGTATTTACAAGAAGATATTTTTATCCAAGCCTGGCCTCAGCCCTTCCGTATCTGCCGAAACTGGAATTGCCCATCACGGAAGATATTTCAAAAAGGGTGCTGTGCCTGCCTTTATATTATGATCTGACTTTTGAAGAAGTGGAATTTATCACCAGGCTTATGTTAAGAATCCAAAACAATTAATTATGTTTTATAATATTTTAGTTATTTCAGATAATGCTTTTTTATGCAGCAAATTAGAAGGCATTGTAACGGAAAAAATAAATGCAGAACAAAAAATTGCATTTTCAATAAGTCCTTCTTCTGAGTTAGAAGCTTTTAGGAAGTTTATTTCCTCTGAAATATTGGTTCTGGATTTAAAAAAGGAAGAAAATATAGATTATATTATTGAGAATTACGATTTGGTATTATCCATACACTGTAAGCAATTTTTTCCGGAAAAGCTGGTGAATCATGTAAAATGCATCAACATTCATCCGGGATACAATCCGATCAACAGAGGCTGGTATCCGCAGGTATTTTCAATCTATCATGACCTTCCCATTGGAGTTACCATCCATGAAATTGATACTGAGCTGGACCACGGACCTATTATAGACAGGGAATTCGTGGAGAAAAAGATCTATGATACATCCGGAACATTGTATGATAAGATATTGGAGAAAGAAATTGAATTGTTCAGCAGAAATGCCGAAAATATTCTGACCAACACCTATACAACCTTTTCACCGGAAAACGAAGGCCATGTGTTTCTGAAAAAAGACTTCAATAATCTTTGTAGAATTGATCTTCAGGAAGAAACGACTGCCGGTAAATTCATTGATAAATTAAGAGCGCTTAGCCATAAAGATTTTAAAAATGCCTACTTTATAGATCCTGAAAACGGAAAGAAAATTTTTATTTCATTACAAATCGAATCATCCGAAGAATAAGATAAAATAGATGGAGGAGAAAATTTTGGTTAGTGTGGCTATGCCGACTTACGGACAGGAAAAATTCATTGAGGAGGCTGTTCTGGGTGTTTTGTCTCAGCAATGCGATTTTGAAGTAGAACTGATTATTGCCGATGATTGTTCTCCCGACAGTACGGCAGAAATCGTACGGAATATTGTAGATACCCACCCTAACGGTTCGTGGATACAATATATAAGACATGAAAAAAATAAAGGAGCGATCCCTAATTTTGCATGGACTTTATGTGAAGCAAAAGGAAAATATATTGCAGCCTGTGAAGGCGACGATTACTGGACAGATCCTTTAAAGCTTCAAAAGCAGGTAGATTTTATGGAAAAAAATCCGGATTACAGTATCATTTTTCATAAAGTGAAAGAAGTTGATTTGCATGGCGTCCCGACGGATACTATTCTCAACAGTCCGGATCATGAAGAAACCTATGATATCCATAAGCTGGCATCCGGTAATTTCATCCATACGCCCTCCGTTCTGTTCAAAAAGAATTTCCACGAATTTCCCGAATGGATCAACATCTCTCCGGTAGGCGATTATCCGCTGCATATGCTGAACGCACAATATGGTCTGATCAAGTATCTTCCGGAAGAAATGGCTGCTTACAGAATTGGAGCCGGAATCTGGAGTTCGCAGACCAGAATCCATCAATTCGTCAATACCTTATTTACTTTAAAATTATTGATTACTTACTTTTCAGATCAACAAGAAATTAAAGAAAACCTGTCTATTCAATATAATCTGCTTATGAAAGAATTGCGGATTAATGATCTCAATACCGCTTCATGCCTCCCTGAAAAAAAACAGAATGATCTTTCGTTCAGAGAACTGACATCTTTATTGGTAAAAAAAATAAAAAAAAGAATCAGGATATGAAGGAAATGCCATTGGTCTCCATATGTATTCCAACATACAACGGGGAAAAATACCTGAAGGAAGCACTGCACTCAGTAAAATCTCAGACTTATAAAAATATTGAGATTATTGTTTCCGATGACCGTTCTACAGATCATACCCTAGAGATTTGCAATCAGTTTAGTGAGTCAACCGATATTCCCGTGTACATCCACTCTCATATCCCAAACGGAATCGGAGCCAACTGGAACAACTGCATCGAAAATGCGCACGGCGAATACATTAAGTTTCTTTTTCAGGATGATATATTGGAAGATACCTGTATTGAGAAGCAACTGCATACAATGCTGGAAAAAAAGCTGGTGGCCGTATGCTCCAAAAGATCAATTATCGATGAAAACGGTTTGCCCGTAACCTCTGGCGACTGGTACAGCGGATGCTACGATCTGCAGAAAAGTTTTCTCAGACTGGACTTTCAGGATTTCCATCTTCTGGAAAAAAAAGATCTGGTCAGTTTATACCCTTATCATTTAACCTCCAATATATTCGGTGAACCTATTGCCTTTCTCTTCGAAAAAAGAATTTTTGATGAGATTGGTCTTTTTAGCACGAAATACAGACAGATTCTCGATGCAGAAATGGGCTACCGTATACTTAAGAAATACCCTATTGGCATCCTGGAAGAAAAACTTTTCAGATT
The DNA here is from genome assembly GCA_022701545.1 of Weeksellaceae bacterium. Taxonomy (GTDB): domain Bacteria; phylum Bacteroidota; class Bacteroidia; order Flavobacteriales; family Weeksellaceae; genus Chryseobacterium. The sequence goes on from JAKOOG010000151.1 coordinate 3,275, forward strand.
CAGGCTGCATGAGGAGCAGGAGTCTTCAAAAAACAAAAAGAGAAAAGAAACGTTATTGGAAGACGAAGAATTTAAATGGTATATTGTAAAAAACTTTTATCCGTACCTATCAAAATCTACCCTGAAATATTTTTTTACCAGAAGGTATAAAAGCCTGTACAGGGCCGAACAATGGTACCAGAGAATCAAACGCTATATCAGGAAATTTATATGAGAGTATCCGTAGCTTTATGTACCTACAATGGCGAGCAGTATCTGTCTGAACAGCTGGATTCTATCGTAAACCAGACCCTGCCGGCAGATGAAGTGGTGATCTGCGATGATGGTTCCAGTGATCAAACTATACAGATTCTTTCCGATTATCAGGCAAAATATCCCGGTCTATTCAGAGTTTTCCAGAACGAAACCAATCTCGGATTTATTAAAAATTTTGAAAAAGCCATACGGCTTTGTGAACATCCGGTAATTATCATCAGCGATCAGGATGATGTATGGAAAGACAATAAAGTGGCGGAGACCGTAAATTTTCTTCAAAAAAATCCGCAGTTTGACGGTGTATTTCATGACCTGAAACTTATCGACGGGCAAATCATACAGCCTTCTTATTTAAATTGGAAAGGCATCAGCCATAAAGAGGTTATACATGAAATTGAGCATAATATCCTTTTCGAAGCTTTGGTGAGAAAAGGCAGCTTTATCCTGGGCTGCGCGCTGGCCATTAGAAAAGAGGCATTACAAAAATATGGAATGCAGGATTTTCCGATCGCCCATGATTATTATATTGTCCAGAAACTCAGTTCTAAAAACAAACTGGGCTTTATTCCTGCTTCATTATCTTCCTACAGGCTTCATCCCAATCAGGTGTATGGATTAAGATATAAATCCGAGAAACGGGAAGAACAGAAAATGACGGGCACGGAAAAGTATTTCAAGGAAAATGTATGGCTGTATACTAAAATTCTGGAAAGATATAAAGAAATAAACCCCGGTGAAGATGAAAAAGAGACAACCATTTACAGTAAATTTATCAGAAAAAGAGACACTTACCTGAAAATGCTGAACTTTACCGAAAGAAAGCTATACATTCTGAAATGTATACGCCATCAGTATCTTTACCTTACCCTAACCGATTTATTCAGATTATAACTTATGGATGTAAGCATTTGCATTACCACCTATAAACACGAAAAATATATTACCCAATGCCTTGAGAGTATTTTCGCTCAGGAGTTTGGCGGCACGTATGAAATTATTGTCTGTAATGATAATTCTCCGGACCTTACGGAGGCCGTTATTCTGGAAATAATAAATACACACCCGAAAGGAAATACAGTAAAGTATTTTAAAAATGTACCGAATCTTGGCTACGTTAAAAATACCCTGTTTTCTTTTTCAAAAGCTTCGGGTAAATACATTGCCATATTAGACGGTGATGATTATTGGATCGATCCTTCCAAACTGCAGCAGCAATTTGATTTTCTGGAAGCACACCCGGATTTTGCCGGAACCGGAGCAGACTCTTTGGTTATTTATGAAGATCTGGACATGGAAAGCCATTATTTTTCAAATCATGCGGGAGCAGTATTGGATAAAAATGATTTAACGGATCTTAAGATCTGCCAGACTTCTACTTTCTTTTTCAGAAAGGATATTCTGAAAGAAGATTTTCCCACGGAAATCATTTCGGCAGACCGTTGCCTTTACCTTTTGGCAGGATGTTACGGCAAAATAAAAATCTTACCCCAACCTATGAGTTCTTACCGGCAGTTTTCTGCAAGCATCTCAAAGAATGTAACGGCTGAGGTCATGAAAAAGGATTTTGCCATTATCCCTTTTATTAAAAAATATGGCCCGGATTACCGTACCCCTAAGTTAAAAGCTTATTTTTATTATACATTAATGTCCTACTCCAATGTCATTACGAAATCTGATTTTTATAAAGCGGCGTCAGGATATTTTTTTAATAATGTTTTATCAAAATTTTCCGTCAGTCCGGTAAAATTATATCTGGCTGTAAAATGGACCAGACATACCATCAGACAGAAATACAAAATAAAAGAACAAAATAAGAGCTTTGTTTAAACGACCACAATAATGATCATAGGAAACGGGCTTATTGCCAACGCATTAAAGACAATCGATACCGGAGACCATCTGTTTTTCGCTTCGGGGGTATCGAATTCCCTCGAAACCAGAAGCCCGGAGTTTGAAAGAGAATTTTCACTGCTGAAAAACAGCATTGAAAAATATCCGCAATGCAGGCTGGTTTATTTTTCAACCCTCAGTATACACGACCAGTCCAAACAGGAAAGCCCATATGTACTGCATAAATTGAAGCTCGAAGAGCATATCCGAAACAATACTTCCAGCCATCTGATCTTAAGAATAGGAAATATCGTTGGAAATGGCGGAAATCCTAATACTTTATTCAACTTTCTTAAAACCCAGATTTCACAGGGGGAAACCTTTACCA
>JAKOOG010000160.1 GCA_022701545.1 Weeksellaceae bacterium
TTCATATATCTTTGCATTTCTAAAACGGACGATGTATTTTGAGGATCATCCGGAAAATATCCGCTCGGACTTGGATTCATCGAAGCAACCAACATAAAACTAGAAGGATAATTTACCGTAAACCGTGCTCTGGAAATTGTGACTTCACGATCTTCCAGATGTTGTCTCATCACTTCCAGAACCGTTCTTTTAAATTCAGGCATTTCATCCAAAAACAAGACGCCGTTGTGGGCTAGCGAAATTTCCCCGGGCTGTGGATAACTTCCGCCGCCTACCAAGGCTACGTCGGATATGGTGTGATGCGGCGAGCGGAAGGGGCGTACGGTCATCAGGGAAGTTTCCGTTCCCATTTTTCCGGCTACCGAATGGATTTTGGTGGTTTCCAGAGCTTCTTTTAAGGTAAGTGGCGGGAGAATGCTCGGTACCCTTTTGGCCAGCATCGTTTTTCCGCTTCCGGGCGGCCCGATCAGGATGATGTTGTGTCCTCCGGCAGCGGCGACTTCCATCGCTCTTTTTGCCGTTTCCTGTCCTTTGACTTCAGAAAAGTCAAAAGGGAATTCGTTGATCTTTTCCTGGAATTCTTTCCGGGTATCGATTTCGATTTTCGGAAGCGGTTTTCCTTCGTTAAAAAAGTCGATGACCTCTTTGATGTTTTCGGCCGCGTAGACGTCCAGGCTGTTGACAATAGCTGCTTCGCGGGTATTCTGCTTCGGAAGAATAATGCCTTTAAAACCTTCCTCACGCGCCTGGATAGCAATCGGCAATACGCCTTTGATCGGCTGTAAAGTCCCGTCCAGGGAAAGCTCTCCCATGATGATGTATTCGTGGATATTTTCTGCCAGGATCTGGTCTGAGGCGGCCAGGATGCCGATAGCTATGCTCAGGTCATAGGCTGCTCCTTCTTTCCGGAGATCGGCGGGAGCCATATTAATGGTGATTTTCTTACCGGGAATTTTAAAGCCTACATTTTTCAAAGCTGCTGAAATCCGGTAACTGCTTTCCTTGATGGCATTATCGGGCAGGCCCACCAGATGATAGCCTACGCCGCCGGTATCTATATTAACTTCGATGGTAATGGTCTGTGCCGCAACGCCATGGATAGCACTTCCGTAAACTTTGATCAGCATTTTTTCGTGTTTGCTGTAAATGTAGAAAAAATTAATTAATTCAATTTTTTAATAAAATTAATTTAAAATAAAAAATAATAAAATATTATTCATTAAGGTGTGAACTGTTGATGGATGATTTCATGTGATGTTGATAATTTTTGTAAAATTTTACTCTATTGAAATAAAATAAAGGCTGTCTCACAGTGAAACAGCCTTTTAAATAATGATCTCCAGTTAATTTCTATCAATTCAATTCCCGGAAATTCAACTCAGATTTACTGCGGTGCCCAAAAAGACCACCGTTCCCCATTATAAACTGCCAGCCGCTTGGCGCCGGATTTATTGACATAGACCATCATTCCGGGTGACGGACTTGGGATATTGTTGACGTCTGTAACAATGGGTAATACCATGGCCCGGTTTGCGGATTCCAGGACTACAGCTCCGTTTGCCGTTGTTGTGGTGGCGCCGATGATAACTTTATCGCTGGCTGATTCAGCAGTAGAGGTTTGGGTGGCCAGGACGGAAGTAATATTTCCATTCTGTCCGCTGAGATCTGTCCATGCGGTGCCGTTGTAATATTTCACTCTTCCCTGTGCAGGATTAACGGCGTCTAATAGCAGAGTTCCCTGGGTAGGGGATGTTGGCAGGGTTCTGACGTAAGGCAGAATAACTCCTTTGTTGTTGGTGTTCGCAAATTCCAAAAGCACACTGCTTTTGTTGGTGGCTGTACCGGCAGCATCTCCCATAATCACCTGTGAAAATGCAGAGGCTGAAAATCCAAGTAAAGCAAGTATTAAAATTTTTCCTGTTTTCATTGTTCTGGAATTTTATATTAAGGGCATGATGGAACGGAGAAACATTTCCAGGCGCCATCCGAATAGATTTTTAAACATTTTACCGTGGTGTCGAATACCATCATTCCTTCCTGTGGATTGGTGATATTTGATAAAGCGGAAGTTTCCAGTCTTGTCACTACAAAGCCCTGGGTATTGGATTCGATGGCCATGTGTGCCGATTTACGGGTAAATGGCCAGTTTCCGTTTCCAATATTGGAATTTTTCTGTAAAGTGATACCCACCCGCGTATCAATTCCTGCAGCGGTGTTCGTTATCGGATTATAGCAAACAGATTGTACATTCGTATCAGTTGCAGTATTGTTAGCGGTATTCGGATCTGAACTGTTGGCCGGAGAAGCAACGTTAACGGTGGTGTTTAAATTCCCGGTATAACTCACCGGAATATTAACCGTAACAGTATAGGTGATGGTGCCGTTCAAAGGTAAATTTACCATGTCGCTCACAGCACCGGTCTGTGTGCCTGTTACAGAACTGGCAGCGCCGCCCGCGCTTACCGCTGTATAAGTGATATTGGCTGCCGGGACCCCTGCAGGAAGCGGTACGGAAACCGTTGCGCCCTGCACCCCGAAAGGTCCGGTGTTTCCTACAACTATGGTGTATGTTACAGTGCTTCCCGGCGCATACGTGGTAGCACCGTCTGTAACGGTTGCAGAGAGATCCGCACTAAAGGCAATCGGAGCGGTGGCACAATGGGCCCCGTCATTGGAGTTGCTGGCAGGCGAAGATGAAATCAGTGTTCGCTGTCCGTTGGTAAGGTTGAACTGATAGAAGCCTCCGGTATTAAGGGAGCCGTAGACTTCGCCGGTTGAAGAGGCAAACATGGCTCCGAAAGGGAATAATGAACTGTTGGCACCGATAAAGGATACCGTTGCCGGAGAAACGGAAAGATCAATCGATAAAAGCCTTCCGTCGGTATCTGAAGAAACGGAATAAAGCCTTCCGTCCGCAGTTCTGTAAGCAAAATCCGAAATATTTATAGCTTGGGAAAGCGTTAGTGCCGTAGCACTCATGGTTGCGATATTCACACGGTACAGTGTTGCATTCGAACCTGATTGTTTTACATAATAATTTCCTGTAGCATCAAATTCCCCTGCGTTGAACGTAACACCTGTCGGTAAGCCGGTTACGGCTCCCATAAGGGTGTAAGTTCCGGAGGCATTGATTCTTACAATCGTATTGCTGTTATCCACCGTTCCGTACATCAGTCCATTCACCGGGCTGATCCCGATCGAATTAATATTTCCGCTGTAAGATCCTACAGGAGGAAAGGTGAAAGGATTGGAAGAAGTATTAATGTTGTAAAGCGTATCGCTTTGCGAAATATACATATTCGGGGTACATCCAAATGAAGCTTCGGCTGTGGCGGTTACCGAACAGAGGGTTGAAGAATTTTCCAGTCTTACGGTGACTGTTTTTTGTCCTGCCGAACCCGTTCCGTTATAAGTAACCGGAACCTCGATAAAAGTGCTTCCGGCTGCTATGGTAACGTTCTGGGAAGTGGTCGCAAAATCGGTACCCGATACATTAATGGTATAACTGCCCGGCCCATACACATTCGAAATTGGAATTCTTACTGTCCTGGTAGAAGCATATCCTGTGGAAAACGTTGAATTTCCCTGAAATGCAGCACCGTTACAGGTAAAAGTGAAAGGTACATAATAGGGTACAGATGCCAGGTCAAGATTTCCGAAATTGCTTCCTACGTTAATGGTAGCAACTGCTGTGGAAACTCCAGTCGAGATGTTGATGCTGTTGATCTGAATGGTATTGGCCGTCCCGCCGGATGCACCGGTAAGAGTGGCTGTATATACAAGGCCGTTCAGATAGGCCATTCCTCGTATTCCGGCCACGGTGGCAACAGGACCTGTAATCTGGGCTGCTTTGGTCGCAATACCTGTGGCAATGGCTATTTTATATAAATATCTTGCCGTGTTCCCGGCGTTGTTGAGGAAGGTGTATATATTATTGTCATAATCAAAGAAGGTATCCGTTCCAAATGTGGTTCCGGTGTTCCAGTCGGTGTCACCGGAAGCGGCAGTGATGGGAACTGTTGCTCCCGAAGGATAGATCGGATAAAGCGTTTTGGTGTTGGACTGGAAGCCGTACACCCGTCCGAAATAGGTTCCCGGTACATTGTTGGTCCCAATTCCTCCAATCTGCGCATTTGGTCCTGTAACAGGAGGGTTTATCTGTGCGCCGTTTTTATAAATAGGGGCATTGGCTGCAATATCCGAATTGATAAAGACTAATGCATTCGGGTTGCCACCCGGATTGTCATAACCCACGGCCAGATTACTAACCTCAGCGGTATTGGTGGGTGCCGGGGAGGCTAGTGGGGCAGGTAGTGAAACCGTTCCGGTAATTCCCGTAATGTCATATACTCTTCCGGTAGCGGCAAAAGATAAATACAAACGGTCGGTTTGTTGTGTATGATATACCTGGGGTATACAGAATAGAACAACAAGCAGCAATAGAGCATTGAATTTTTTCATATAAAAATTTTCGGGTACAAATATATGTAAAATCACAATAATTAAATATTGATTATATGTTAATTTATACCATTAAAATTCTTTAAAAAATATAATTAATATAAAAATATAACCGTTTTAATATTTATAATTTAAATAATTTGAATAATGTGCTTAAGATGGGAATTGTTGATTTTGCTATTTTTTACTGATTTTCCCGGGCAGAAAGATGGCAGGATAGAATCCTTTTTACGGGTAAGATAGAGAAGGGATAGGAAAACAACTGTAAACAAGATTCACCAGGTACAAAAAAGACCGTTTCAAAAGAAACGGTCTTATGTATGTATCAATTATATAGGATTAAAATTCTATACCTACTTCTAATTTTTCAGCCAGAAGCTTGGAAATTTTTTCTTTTAAAGGCTCGATATCGATATTCTGCATAGCGTCGTTCGCGAAAGCATATAATAAAAGGGCCTGTGCTTCTTTTTTGGAAATACCTCTTGCTCTCAGATAGAATAGAGCATCCTCGTTCAGCTGGCCTACCGTACAGCCGTGAGAACATTTTACATCATCTGCAAAAATCTCCAGCTGAGGTTTGGTATCAATGGCTGCTCCCTCGCTCAGTAAAACATTATTGTTTTGTTGGTACGCATTGGTTTTCTGGGCAATTTTATCCACGAATACTTTCCCGTTGAAGACCCCGTGGGATTTCCCGTTGAAGATCCCTTTGTAGTTCTGGTAACTTTCACAGTTCGGGAAGTTGTGATGAACCGCCGTGTGGTGGTCAACCAATTGGTCTTTCCCGATAATCGTGATTCCGTTCATGAATGAATTGATGTTCGATCCGTTATGAATGAAATCCAGGTTATTTCTTATCAGTTTGCCTCCGAAAGAAAAGGTATTTACGGTTGTTAAGCTGTCTTTTTCCTGTCTGGCAAAAGTATTGTCGATCAGATAAGACGTATCGTTGTCGTTCTGCAGTTTATGCCAGTCTGCTTTCGCATTCGGGTAAGTGAAAATTTCCGTTACCGAATTTGTCAGGACATACGTACTGTCAAAATTATGGTGGCTTTCAATAATTTCCACTTTGGAACCCTCGTCTACAATTAGTAAGTTCCTTGTATTGTGTAAGGTGTTTTCTTCCTGATTCTGAGAAATGTAAAAGATATGGATCGGTTTTTCGATCACTACATTTTTGGGAACCTTCAGGAAAAATCCATACTTGCAGTATGCCTGATTCAGGTTGGTGAAGGCCGATGTATCAGAAGCAATCGTATTGAAATACTGCTCGAAAATATCCCTGTGCTTTTCGTCATTCAAAGCATAATTGAAGGAAAGGAATTCAACGTTTTCAATCGAAACTTTTGACAACTCTTTATGAAGCTTACCGTTTACGAAAGTAATCCAGTCGAAGTTTTCTTCACCCAGATGCAGCTGATCCAGTTGCTCTTTGGTAATGTTGTGGTTTTCTTTCGGGAAAAAGTTATAGGCTTTTTCAGTAATCTCCTTTAAGTTGGTATATTTATATTCTTCGTCTCTTTTTGTAGGAAAACCGGTTTTTTCAAATCTTTGCAGGGCTGCTTTCCGGTCTTCGTCCAGAAATCGGTGACGGAGACTTTCCAAAAATTCATGATGGTTTTCTGTAATCTGTTCTTTTAATGCCATTACTGGTATATCTGTGGTTTGCACCATTTTTTCTTTTTTGTTTGGCTGAATTGTTAAACTGAGAGATGAATAGTAAATCTCTGAATTAGTAAACTTTTAATTAATTTAAAAGCCAGTCATACCCTTTTTCCTCAAGCTCTAAGGCAAGAGATTTATCACCTGTCTTAATGATTCTTCCGTTGGCTAATACGTGGACGAAATCAGGTTGTATATAGTTAAGCAACCTCTGATAGTGGGTAATCAGAAGTACTGCATTTCCTTCGTTTTTAAAAGCATTCACCCCATCTGCCACGATTCTCAGTGCATCGATATCCAGTCCGGAATCGGTTTCATCAAGAATGGCCAGTCTCGGGTTGAGCATCATCATCTGGAAAATTTCATTTCTCTTCTTTTCCCCTCCTGAAAATCCTTCATTCAGCGATCTCGAAAGGAAATCTTTTTTAATGCCAAGCTTTTCGGATTTCTCACGGATCATGGCCAGCATTTCTTTGGCAGGCATTTCTCCAAACCCGTTGGCTTTTCTGTTTTCATTCATCGCGGCCTTGATGAAGTTGGTTACAGAAACACCCGGAATTTCTACCGGATACTGGAAGGAAAGAAAAATCCCTTTGTGGGCTCTTTCCTCAGGAGCATCTTCAATGATGTTTTCGCCGCTGAAAATAATTTCACCATCCGTTACTTCGTAATCTTCCTTTCCTGCAATAACAGATGAAAGTGTAGATTTACCGGCTCCGTTCGGTCCCATAATCGCGTGAACTTCTCCCGGCTTTATTTCAAGATTAATCCCTTTTAAAATTTCTGCGCCGTCTTCAATTCTGGCGTGCAAGTTTTTTATCTCTAACATATATTTTAGTTTATCGCAAGGTTAGACTTTGAGTATATCCTCTGTAACACTAAACCACCATTACAAAGGCATTAACGCTGGCGAATGAAATACTATTTTTATTTTATTTTTAAACATTAAGAATTTAAAAGAATAAAAACTTAATTTCTTAATGCTGGAAAATTTATCCTACAGATCCTTCCAGAGAAATCTCCAGTAATTTCTGGGCTTCAATGGCAAATTCCATCGGTAGTTTGTTTAAAACCTCTTTGCTGAAACCGTTTACGATTAAAGCAATGGCTCTTTCCGTATCGATTCCCCTCTGGTTGCAGTAGAAAATCTGGTCTTCCCCGATTTTTGAAGTCGTTGCCTCATGCTCCAGCTGGGCAGAAGGATCCTTGATTTCAATATAAGGGAAAGTGTGCGCGCCGCATTCGTTACCCATCAGTAGGGAATCACACTGGGAGAAGTTTCTTGCTCCTTTTGCGGAAGGCATTACTTTTACCAGTCCTCTGTAAGAGTTTTGTGATTTGCCGGCAGAGATCCCTTTGGAAATAATCGTTGATTTCGTATTCTTCCCGATGTGGATCATCTTTGTTCCGGTATCTGCATACTGGTGATTGTTCGTCACCGCAATAGAGTAGAATTCACCGATTGAATTATCTCCTTTCAGAATGCAGGACGGATATTTCCAAGTCACGGCAGAACCTGTTTCCACCTGCGTCCAGGAGATTTTTGCACTTCTCTCGCAAAGTCCTCTTTTCGTCACAAAATTGAAAACCCCGCCTTTTCCTTCTTCGTTCCCCGGATACCAGTTCTGAACGGTTGAATATTTAATTTCAGCATGGTCCATCGCAATCAGTTCCACAACTGCGGCGTGAAGCTGGTTTTCATCTCTTGACGGTGCGGTACATCCTTCCAGGTAAGAAACATAACTTCCTTCATCGGCAATAACGAGTGTTCTTTCGAACTGGCCGGTACCTGCCTGGTTGATACGGAAGTATGTTGACAATTCCATCGGGCATCTTACGCCTTTCGGAATATAGCAGAAACTTCCGTCGGAAAATACGGCGGAATTCAGTGCTGCGTAAAAGTTATCTCCCCTAGGAACCACTTTTCCCAAATATTTTCTTACTAAGTCAGGGTGGTTCTTAATTGCTTCGGAAATGGAGCAGAAAATAATTCCCTTTTCCATCAGGGTATCCTGGAAAGTAGTCTTTACAGAAACCGAATCTATCACGATGTCTACAGCAACACCGGAAAGTCTTTTCTGTTCTTCGATGTTGATCCCCAGCTTTGCAAAAGTCGCTAATAATTCAGGATCCACTTCGTCAAGGCTTTCCAGTTCCGGTTTGGATTTTGGTGCCGCATAGTATTTGATCGCCTGAAAATCCGGTTTTTCATATTTGATGTTTGCCCATTCCGGCTCCATCATTTTCAGCCAGATTCTGAAAGATTCCAAACGCCATTCCGTCATCCATTCAGGTTCCTCTTTTTTAGCGGAAATCGCGCGGACGATGTCTTCATTCAAACCCGTCGGGAAATCTTCATAATCGATTTTCGTTTCCCAGCCGAATTCATATTTTTTATTTTCTAGATCGACTCTTAGATCGTCTTCAGTATATTTATTCATATTTTTTATTCAAAAAATTCAAAATCCGAAATTCAAAATTTTGCATCTCCGAATTACTTTTATTTATCTGTTTCTATTTTGAGCCTTTAAGATCATTATTTTGCCGTAAAATGTAAAGCCTCTTAATTTTTCCTCTTTAGATCCGTCTGAAATAAAATCCATTATAACTGAAATCTTGCTTTTGTACGGGATGTTTTGGAAATGTATAAGAATCGTATAAACCCTTATACATTGCCATTACTGAATTACATCTAAAGGGAAAAACTTTCACCGCATCCGCAAGTTCTGGATGCATTGGGATTGTTAAAAACAAATCCTTTTCCGTTTAATCCTCCCGAATATTCAAGAGTTGTTCCTGCTAAATAGAGGATGGATTTTTTATCTACAACAATTTTGATGTTATTGTCTTCAAAAATTTGATCAGTGTCTGTTTTTTGGTTGTCAAACTTTAAAACATATTCTAAACCAGAACATCCTCCGCTTTTTACTCCCACTCTCACAAAGTCTTCGGCAGGGTTAAAGCCTTCTTCCGTCATCAGCTGAATCGCTTTTGCCTTCGCTTGGTCTGATACTTTTATCATTGTATTTATTTAGAATGATTTAATGATGCAAAAATACGAACAATAATTAGTATATAAAAATTAGCGATTTTATTTTATCGATTTTTATTATTGATCCTTTAACTTTGATGATATTTTAAAATCAAAACATAAATTCCGCTACAATGAAAAAACTAGGATTGATTGCTTTTGTTCTGCTGGTGCAGACTTCTTTTGCACAGGTGAACCGATTTGTGTACCAGGTTACAATGAAACCTGACGCTTCCAATAAAAATGATACGAAGACCGAAAATGCCTATCTGGATATTTCTCCGGAAAAATCTGTATTCTATTCCGAAAACAGAATCAAACGGGATTCTGTGATGAAGGCCACTTTCCAAAGTGGCGGAGCCCGGAGCTTCAACCGGGAACAGATGGAAGGTTTAAGATCAAACATTAATTATTCTGTTGAAAAAGATAAAAAGAGCCAGAAAATGACTTTTAAAGACCGGATCGGGAGAGATGTTTACACCTATGAGGAAGACCGTCCGCTCAACTGGAAAATATTGTCGGAAACGACCAAAATCGGAGATTACAAAGTTCAGAAGGCTGAAACGGATTTCGGCGGTAGGAAATGGACGGCGTGGTTTACCACGGATCTGCCTTATCAGGATGGCCCGTATAAATTCGGAGGGCTGCCGGGGCTGATTGTAAAAGCGGAAGATGATAAAGGCGATTATTCCTTCGATTTAATGAAAAACTATAAAATCGATGATTTTCCTGCCATGAACCAGTTCGGGAATACCATTAAGGTAAAAAGGGGAGATTACCTAAAACAACAGAAAAAATTCCAGGAAGACCCGATGTCTTTCATGACGCAGGGCGGCGGCCAGATCAGAATCAGTGGTGGCGACGGCGGACCACGTGGCGGAGGCGGTAATCCTCCGGCCGACTTCAGAAAAAGAATGGAGGAACGGGCAAAAGATGAAGCAAAGAAAAACAGCAACCCGATCGAATTGCAATAAAATTGAAAAACCTGAAGACCAATTTCTTCAGGTTTTTTTGTTATTTATAGATCATCAAATTACTTCAAAAGCTGGTTGAAGGTGTCTCCCTGCTTGATATCTCCGGTGTTATATCCTTTCATGAACCATTCTTTACGTTGCGCCGAAGATCCGTGGGTAAAGCTTTCCTGGTTCACATAGCCCTGAGACCTTCTCTGGATATTGTCGTCACCCACTGCTTCTGCCGCTTCAATCGCTGACTGGATGTCTCCCGGCTCCAGAATGTGTTTGTCCGCATCGGTTCTTTTAGCCCATACGCCGGCATAGAAATCTGCCTGGAGCTCTGTTGCGACCGAAACCCGGTTCATTTCAGCTTCGGAATATTGGCCGCTTCTTCTCAGTTCGTCCACTTTCTGGGTAGTCCCCAAAAGCGTCTGGACATGATGCCCCACTTCATGGGCCAATACATAAGCAACGGTGAATTCCGTAACTTTTGCTCCGAATTTCTGTTGCAGCTCATTAAAGAAACTCATATCCATATAAACGGACTGATCTGCCGGGCAATAAAACGGACCCATAGCAGATTGGGCCATTCCGCAACCCGACTGGGTCGCTTCCGAAAAAAGGATGATTTTCGGTGGGGTATAGGTCATTCCATTTTCCTGGAACACCTGTTCCCAGGTTACAATGTTCCATTTTCCCATCATATCCACCATTTCCCCGATCTTTTTATCCTGTTCGGTAAGCTCCCTCTGTTCTGTTCTTGGAGATCCGGAGCCGGAAGAAAGGATCGAAGAAGGATCCCCTCCGAGGAAAAATATAATCGCAGCGATAATCAGTGTTCCGAGTCCGCCGCCTACCACGGCTCCTCCGCCCAGTCCGCGCCGGTCTTCCACGTTACCGCCTCTGTCGTCAGTCCATTTCATAGTTTAATTTTTTTATAGGTTAAATTTAAAATTATTATCTTATTAAATAATTACTTTTGTGAAAAATTATGCCAAAGTGAAAAGAATTAAACAAATCTCTTTGATGATCCTATTAGCAGGCGTTTTCTCCTGCAGCGAAAAAGAATACAAAGAAGACGAAGTCAACAATGTAGACAAAAAATCTTCAATTGAAACGGAACTTTCGGTAGAGCATATCGATACGGCAGATGTGCTGGTAACCCGGCACAAAATCTGGAAGGAGAAGAAGCTTTTTAAAGAAATTATAAAAAGAGATACGATCCCGAGTCTTGGCGATACGCTGATGGAATCTGAAGATAAGGACGGGGTTGTTCATAAGGACAATACCAGGAAGGATTACGAATTTTATATCACGGTACAATAATGAAAAAGTCGGGTTCTGTAAAATTACTTTTCGTGACGGGAATTCTTGCGGCCTGTTCGCAGGAGAAGCCCAAAGACGAATGGAAGAATGAGAAAAAGGTCTATATGCGATCCGATACCACGGCTTCCTATTCAAGGACGCACGGCTTTATGCCGGGATTTTTCTGGTATCACGCGTTCCGGCCTTACGGCGCTTACAGCAACGGAGGGTATCACCGGACAGGCTATTACAGCGATGCCATCAGCTCAAAATCCAACATCGGGAGAAGTTCTTATAAAGGAAGTGTCATCAGAGGCGGCCTGGGAAGGAGCGGCTTCAGAGCATCATCATAAATATGAAGAGAACAGCATCACCATTCCGGAAAAACTGGGAAGAAAAGCTCGAAAGTTTAGGCTTTGGCTATCATTCCCTCGACGGGCTTTACTGGGACGAAAGCCATTATTACGAATTCTCCCTGCAGGAGGTTGATACGCTTGAAAAAGCCACTGCCGAATTATGGCAGATGTGCCTGGAAGCAGTAGACTATATCATTGAAAAGAATCTCTGGGACCGTTTCAGTATTCCCGAAGGGTTTCGGAATTACATCGTCACCAGCTGGGAAGAAGACCATCCTTCGGTTTATGGAAGGTTTGATTTCGGTTTTGATGGCAAAAACCTGAAGCTTCTGGAATTCAATGCGGATACACCGACTTCGCTGTATGAAGCGTCCGTAATCCAATGGTACTGGCTGCAGGAAATGTTTTCGGAAAAAGACCAGTTCAATTCGATCCATGAAAAACTGGTGGATTACTGGAAATACCTCACCCGGTATATGAACCCGCATTATATTTATTTTGCTTCCTTAACGAATATTGAGGACGTCACCAACGTCGAATACCTTCGCGACTGTGCCACGCAGGCGGGCTTTGAAACGGAATTTATCCCGCTTCAGGACATCGGCTGGGCGGAAGAGATCAAGGAATTTATTGCCGGCGACGGTTCCGTGATGGATTATATTTTCAAGCTGTACCCTTACGAATGGATCCTTGAAGATGGCTTCGGGGAAAAACTGGTAGAAAACGGTTTCCGTTCCCAGTGGATCGAGCCGGCCTGGAAGGTTCTGCTTTCTTCAAAAGCAATCCTGCCCATCCTTTGGGAGCTGTATCCGGATCATCCATATCTGCTGCCTGCTTTTTTCGAACAGAAAGATTTAAAGGATTTCGTTAAGAAGCCTATCTATTCCAGAGAAGGAGCCAATATTGTCTTATATAAAAACGGTGAGCCGGTGGAACAGAATTCCGGAGCCTACGGAAAAGAAGGTTTCATTTACCAACAGTTATTCGGTCTCCCTGATTTCGATGGAAATTATCCCGTGATCGGAAGCTGGGTGATCGGGCAGGAGCCTGCCGGCATCGGCATCAGGGAAAGCATTCACCGGATTACCAATAACCAGAGCCGTTTTGTTCCGCATCTGATCAGCGGTTAAGCATATTCTTTTTCAGCCAGTAAGAAGTGGATTGATAAGCAGATATGGTGGCATGCACCAACTGTTTATTCTGATCTTTTTCTTTTAACGGATTTTCATCAAAATAAATATTGAATTCCGGGGAAAGGGTGTTCTTCTGCTGAACCAATGCATACTGCTTCACTTTCCGTACCGGGGAAATAATCGTTAAATGGTTGTCTTTTATCAGGCCGAGGTCCTCGTAGGTTGCCACATACGCCTTGGGCTGGAATTCTTTGGTAAAAACGTCTTGCCCTAAGAATTTCGACTGATACCTGAAGTTCAGCAGGCCAAAAAGGGTAGGCATCACATCAATCTGCGACATCGTCCGGGTAAATTTCTGAGGATGAATGAATCCTTCCGAGAAAATCATGGCCGGAATCCGGTATTTGTCCATCGGAAGTTCCATATCCCCGGCACTGGAAGCACAATGGTCGGCAATAATCACAAATACGGTATTTTTGTACCAGCTCTGTTTCTTTGCCATTTCAAAGAATTTTTTCATAGCGTAATCCGTGTACTTTACGCCGCCTTCACGGGATTTTGCATCGCCCGGAATATCAATTTTTCCATTCGGGTAAGTAAAAGGACGGTGGTTGGAAACCGTCATCCAATGGTTGAAGAACGGTTTCCCTGATTTTGCTTCAGCATTCATGGTACTGATGGCTTTTCTGGCCATGTCTTCATCCGCTACGCCCCAGACATTGGCAAAGGTGATTTCTTCCGGGGTAAAGTTATTCCGGTCGACGATTTCATAGCCGTTACCCTTATAGAAATCCTCCATATTGTCGAAATAGCTGTAGCCGCCGTATAAAAACTTCACATCATAGCCCTTCGATTTAAAGACGCTGCCCGTGGTAAATTTATTTTTATTGTTTTCTCTTTTAATGATGCTCTCCCCGGCCGTCGGCGGAATACAAAGCGTCAGGGCTTCCAGGCCCCGGACCGTCCGGTTTCCGGTAGCGTAGAGATTGGTAAACATCAGCGATTTGTCTGCCAGGCTATCTAAAAACGGAGTGATTTTCTGCGTGTTCCCGTAATGCGCCAGAAAATCGGCGGATAAGCTCTCAATTGAAATTAAAACGACATTCTTCTTCAGTTCAGGTGCTGCCGGAATGATATTTCTCTGCAAGGCAGGCGGTACAAACTGACTTAAAAAATTCTTTTCTGCCTGCTGCTGGTTGATTTCAGGATAAAACCGGAAATAATCGAGCTCATTGTGCGTGAATGCCCAATAGAACTTCGGCAGCCCGTTGGCCTGGATTTCTTCTCCGAAAAGATTAGTGCTTTTGATTTTCGTGGTAAAGCTTAATCCGAATATGCTGATCCCGCATAAAACCAGATAGGAACCCATCAAGATGGTTTTCTGCTTCAGATTGGGAAGCTCCGACAATTCATTTTTCGTTTTTCGGTAAATAAAAACGGTAATGGTAAGGGTTACTGCAGCAATAGCCAGAAATAAAGGGACCACCGGATAACTTTCCATGATATTTCCAATGACTTCATTGGTGTAAATAAGGTAATCGACGGCAATGAAGTTATATCTCAGCCCGAATTCATTGTAAAAGAAATACTCGCTTACCGCATTGAAAACAATCAGCAATACATATAAGAAAAGGGTCGTGAAATACAGGCTGTTCCGGATTTGCTGCCGTCTTTCCGGAAGAAAGAACATTAGAGCAAAGAATACGATTTTCAGGCCTATAAATGCCAGAGCGATTTCCGCAATCGATCCTCCGTATTGCTTAAAAATATTGTTCGGGATCAGGAGGATGTACAGAAACAGCAGGATGAGCAGGGCCAAAATAATCTGCCCGTAAGGCTTCCGGTATTTTGAATTGGATAAGAATAAAAAGTACAAAGCCAGAAAAGGGCAGGTGATGATAAAAACCAGCACATCATTCAATACTCCGGTCAGCAGGATTTTCAGGATTTCAAAAATACCGAAATTCACCGTGGTGATCGGATGAAATAAAAAAACGATTCTTGTGATAAGGGAAACGGTAAGATAAAGAGTTCCCAAGTAAATAAAGGGCTTGATTTTTTGAGCAAACATCTGTGTAAACTGAATATTAATTCTACAAAAATAACAATTGGAGATTATTCTTAAACAGATATTCTTAAAATCTTCTAAAAATTAGAAACTTTATAAATGGTTAAAAAAAAATTAAAAAATTAATATTCCGAAAGCCGTATTTAAGTCTTTTTTTAGATAAATGTAAATAAAAAAGGACTATTTTCCATAGTCCTTCTATTTTAATAATAAAAAGTGTTAAATTATGAATGGCCGAAACCGATATTTCCTTTTTTATCGGAAAGATTTTTCCTGAAGTCGATCATTCTCAGGGCAGTGACTGCCGCTTCTACGCCTTTATTTCCAAGATCCCCGCCGCTTCTTGCCATCGACTGTTCTTTGGTGTCATCCGTTAAAACACAGAAAATAGTCGGGGTATCGGTTAGGATATTGCAGTCTTTGATGCCCTGGGCCACTGCCGAACAAACATAATCGAAGTGAGGGGTCTCGCCACGGATCACACATCCGATGGAAATTACCGCGTCGAATTTACGTTCCTTGCACAGCTGCATGCTTGCATAGTTCAGTTCAAAAGCACCCGGAACCGGGAAAAGCCTGATGTTTTCAGGTTTTACGCCTTCTTTCTGAAGGATTTCCAGTGCTGCGTCACGAAGATTGTAGGTTACAAAATCATTCCACTCAGAAAAAACAATGCCGATAGAAAATTCATCGGCATTGTTTATATGAAGCGGCTTGTAATCAGAAAGATTAACTGTTGCCATTATTTAGTAATATTTAGTCATTTC
>JAKOOG010000163.1 GCA_022701545.1 Weeksellaceae bacterium
TTTTTATTTATTAGATTTTGTTTGTAAAAAAAGATGGGTAAAATTACGATTTTTTGGAAAATTGCACAACTAAATCGAAATCATAAATAAATAACGCAAAGTATTCTATCTTATTTAAAATTAAGCCGTTTTTATTGATGTTTTAAATAATAAATCAGCAAAAAAACTGTTTTATCAGCAAAAATAATTCACAATAGATATTTGAAAAATTCATAAAATAAGCCATTCATTTTTTCTATACGGGAGAATACTAAAAAAGGTTAATACTTTTACAATGGCTTCAAAATGTGACAGAACATGATGCCGTAAACAATTAAGTGTTAAAAGAATAAATATTTTCAGATTTTATTATCTGTATTTATTCTAAATTAATATATTTGCATCATGAATATGATCGTTCCTTTTAAAGTACCGCCATTGGCTCCTGCTTTTTCAATGAATACTGAAGAAATCTATTGCGGTGAAAAGAAATCCTGCTGCAAGAAATTCAAGAAAGGGAAAAGATGTAAAAAGTGTCCGGGAAATAAAAAGCTGGCTTAACTGCGGGCTGAAAGAGGGAAGCCGGAGGCCGGATGTTTTCCGGTTGAAATAACAGCTTATTGAAACTAAAATTCAGGTTACTGCTAATGTCCAAAGCTTTTAATAAGAAAGTAGACGGCCAGGATCAGCATCACAATCCCCACGACAATCCTTGCCACTTTCGGCTGTCCGGTCGGATTGGCTACCGTTCGCGGCTGGGATTTGAATAATTCTTCCGCTTTGTCTTTGAATTTTTCCGTATTGCTCTCGAAAACTTCGGTGATGGTAATGCCCTGCACTGCCGTTTTGTGCAGCAGCGAATTGGTTGCATGAAGCAGGATCTGGAATTTCCCGTCCTTGAACTCCGTTATTTTAAAAGCCCTTTCCCCGTAAGCCTTTTCCAGACCGAAAGGCAGGACTTTTACCACGTCCGCATTCTGGGTCTGCCACGTAATGATGATCTCCTCCCCTTTCTTCGCATGGATTTTATTGGCCGAAAAAGTTTTGATGGAAGGCGGGACCGTATACCGGAAACTTTTCTGATGGCTCTCTAAATTCTGGTCGTAGGTATATCTGCTGCTTTTATCACTCAATGTTTCATAGGCTTCCTGTATTTCCCTGAAACGGTCGGCAAAGAAGGCATCGTTTTCATTTTTGTCCGGATGGTATTTTAAGGACAGCTTCCGATACGCTTTTTTGATGTCCTCATCCGAAGCATCGTTTGAAATCCCGAGAAAATAGTAGTAATCTTTCATTGAACCTTACAAAAATAAGGAATTTATTTTTTTGCTGTTAAATTTTTAACGCAACGATCGCCAGAATTTTCTGTAAACATTGAGAATATTTTTCGTCCGCAAAGTGCTTCGACAGGCTCAGCATGACACATTTCACGCAGCAAATGATAGCAGAGTATCTTTTTTAACAAAACAAATGATTACCCGGTGGCTGAGGCTCTCGAAGCCACACCATCATCCGTGAAAATCTGTGCGATCTGCAGGGATCTGACCAAGCCGCCATAAAAAAAGGCTGGATTCGGAAAGTTTTATTTTCCGAACCCAACCAACAATTTCAATTTAGCTGTTTTTCGTTTATGCTTCCGCGACAGATTCTTTTTCAGATCTTTTGTGGCCGCATCTGGAAGCGAATTCTTTTTTGAATTTCCCTTTCAGTGCCTGATAGTCTTCGTCGTTCATTTCACGGATTTTATCGGCCAGTCCGAACGGTGATTTTTCTCTGATCCCGTATTCCTCAAAAAGACCTTTTACAAATCTTTTCCGCTGAATGGCTTTTTTGGCAATCATTGCGATGCCTGCTACGGCTAATGCTCCAAAGGCACCTTTTACTACTGAATTTTTCATTTTCTTAAATTTTAAATTTTACTACTTCTTGTTTTTTATAAAGACGAATACGCCCGGACTTTACTTTACTACTTCTTAAATTTCCGGTTATTCGTTGTTTCTTTTATTCCTGTTGAAGAACCCGCTTTCGCACCGGTTCCGCCATACTTCCTTGAATTTTTCCCGTTCTTCCGGAGACAGGTTCATCATTTTCTCCCTCATTTTTCTTTCCTTGAAATCCCGCATTCCCTTTCCGAAATGGAAACCGCCGAAAAGGATCTTGCACAAGATCAGGATTCCCATCGCCTGCCAATAGTTCAGCGTCTTTACACCCAAAATCTCAGGCAGCAGGCAGTTCCAGAGGGCCATCACGATCCAGGTAACGGCTAAAAAAATCAGCGGCGGACAGAGTATTAAAAAAATCCAGCCTTTTTTATGTTTATGATTCATAATCTTTTGTTTTACTAACTGTTTAAATCTTCGTATAATTTTCTCAACCGGTTCCTCAGATGCTTGACCGCATAGTTTTTACGGCTGATGATGGTTTTGATGTTTTCCCCATGTTCATCGGCAATTTCCTGGAGGGTTCTGTCGTTGAGCTCATTCTCGACATAGACCAGCCGCTGCTTTTCCGGAAGTTCATCCAGTGCCTCGAACAGCTTTTTCCAGATTTCATCCTGAAACATCTTTACTTCAGGCCCGGCGCTTTCATCCATCAGCAGGATGTCTTTGATGGAAAAACTCCCGTCTTCATCTTCGTAAACGAAATCTTCCAGGTTTTCGGTTTTCTTTTTGCGGTATTTATCGGTGATTTTATTGGCTGTTACCCGGTAGAGCCATCCGCCGACATTGACGATTTCCGAAAGATTGGTAATGCTGCTGAACTGGTACCACACCTCCTGCAGAATATCTTCCGCATCTTCCGTATTCTTCACTTTGGGGCGGATGTAAGACATCAGCTTTCCTCCGTACTTTGAAACGGTTTGTGAGATGATGTTATCTTTCTCCTTCTGTGGCATTGTTATTTCTTCGGCAACCTCCATACTGCTATGACGATTGAAAATTTTGTTTTACTTTAATAAATTTAAAATATTTTTCGGGAAGTTAAAAATCTCCCACAGATTACATGGATTTCACAGATGATGACGTGGATTCAAGTGGCCTCAGCCACCAGGATTACCGTTCATACAGTAAAAAAATTTGGATTTATAATCTTATGTATTCTTTCTGCTTTCAAAACTGGTCTTTTCTTTCTTTTCTTATATGCTTAAAAACTACTCTGGTGTACTGATGTATGGCTTAGACTCCGCTCAGCCACCAAAAGCGCGGATTCCTATAAAGATGCGGTTTCAACTTTATCATACAATAAAATTATCTTTTGTTAGATTTTTATAGTTGAATAAGAAGTTTTAAAATCTTCAATGAAAAACGGAAAGCCGCCATGACTTTCCGTTGGTTAATTATAAAAGGTATTGTTTTTATTTATTAAAATTCTGGGCGAAAAAGCCGAGCATGGTTTTGTAAAACTCGATCCTGTTCTGCTCTTTACCGAAGCCGTGCCCTTCGTCATATTTTACCATATAAGGAACTTCAAATCCTTTGGCCCGTAAGGCTTTTACGATCTGGTCGGATTCGTTGATGTTTACCCTCGGATCGTTGGCTCCCTGAACCACAAACAGCGGCTTTTTGATCTTATCGATCTGGAATACCGGCGAGACTTCTTTGGCAATCTTGGCTTCCTCAGGATTATCCAGGTCATACCAGATCTGCTTGACCATTTCCTTATACGGTTTCCAGTATTCCGGGAAAGAATCGAAAAAGGTAAAAATATTGGACACGCCTACATAATCGACCCCGCAGGAATAAAGATCCGGAGTTTTAATCAATCCCATCAGCGTAGCATACCCTCCGTGGCTTCCGCCATAGATGGCCACTTTGTCTTTATCGATCCAGCCTTGTGAAATCGCATATCTTACGCCGTCTTCCACATCATCCATCGCCTTCCTGCCGATCTGCTTGTAACCGGATTTCTGGAATTCTTTGCCATAGCCTCCGGAAATCCTGAAATTCACCTGCAAGGTGGCATATCCCCGGCTGGCAAAAAGCTGCGTTTCGGGATTAAAGCCCCAGTCATCACGGATTCCCTGCGGACCGCCGTGAGGGTTTACAATCAA
>JAKOOG010000167.1 GCA_022701545.1 Weeksellaceae bacterium
GCTGATCAGCAATACGCTGGACCGGACCCAGACGATAGACAAAATGAAGCTGATGAAAAATTACTTCGACGTCCCTTACACCAAAGCGGAAATCGATTCTGCCAACCAATAGGCAGATAACCAGGCCGGCGACATCGTGAAAAGAATCTATTCCGAAGCAAAAGACGTCAAAGACCAGATCGAAAGAGATAAGACCGCCAAAGGAACCTTGTTTGTTCCGCTGGAAAAAAGAGAAATCGTGGCGATGATCGCTTACCTGCAAAGACTGGGCACCGATATCAAAACTACTCAGATCCAAACTGCAAGTGCTGAATAATTTAAATGAATTGACATGAAAACAAGAACTCCCATTTCCATCTATATCCTGGTTACCGTAGGCCTAACAGTTATGGCATTCGAAATGTTTGCGCATGATTCAGGATATTTATCATCACCGTTTTTCTGGGGACTGATGCTGGTGGCCATCATTCTTCTTCTTATCATGAATTCCATCGGGGATTTAGTCGAGAACGAGAACTTTAAAAAACTGTCGGACGAAGAAAAGGCAGAATTTATCAACAATAAGAACACGCCATACTTTCAGAAACTGTGGAACTCCGCATTCAGAAAACAGTCGGCCACGGAAGAAAAGGATATCCTGATCGATCACGGTTTCGACGGCATTACAGAACTCGACAATTCGCTTCCCAAATGGTGGGTCGGCTTATTCTACTTCGGTTTTATTTTCTGTGCCGTCTACCTTACCGCTTTTGCATTTACCGACTATGCCCATCCGGAAGCCGAACTGAACAGTGACACCAAAACGATGCTGGCTTCCATTGCAGAATTTGAAAAAACAGCTCCTCAGGTAACACTGGAAAATGCAAAATACAGCGCAGACAACATCGCGGAAGGCCGGGAATTGTTCAAAACCAACTGCGTCACCTGCCACGGCGAAAACGGAAAAGGCGGGATCGGACCTAATTTAACCGATACCCACTGGATCAACGTAAAACAGAAAAGCCTCTTCAAAAACGTGATCTGGATGCTGGAAAACGGTTCGCCGAACAATCCGGCCATGCGTCCTCTGATTAAAGAGGGAACCATTACCGGAAGGGATGCCGAAAAAATTGCGGCTTACATCTATCACATCAACCAGGAAAACCCTCCGATTACGGTGGCACAGGGCGGTGCTGCACCACAGGGAGGGGAAGTGAAATGGGAAAACGGAAACGAATAAACATTTTTATCTCAACATATAAACCATGCCATGCCCTCTTTTTGAATTAACTTAAACTTAATTTCATTTTACTAACCTTTTCAACAGAAAAAAATGATTAAAAAAGAGGGTTTTTAAAGACCAAATCCATGTTTTGACTGCCTCCATCAACAATTCACTTGACAATTAACTAAACTAAATTCCATCAGCAGGCAGTCAAGGCAGGATTTTTGTATTCATAAAGGGTACCCTAATACATCAACAGTACATTTAGTATTATTATATTTGTTTAAACCCAATCACTATTGAAACTGAAAATCAACAAAAGAAAACTCTTAAGGCGTTTTGCAATTACCATTATATCCATATTGGTATTTTTTACGTTACTGATCCTTAGTTTACGCCTTCCTGTCGTTCAGAATTTTTTAAAGGACAAACTGGTCGTTTATCTGGAGAAGAAAATAAAGACTAAAGTAAGCCTGGAGAGGGTTTACATCGGATTCCCGAACAGTCTTGTGATGGAAAACCTATATCTGAAAGGTCAGAATATCGATACCCTTCTTGCGGTAAAAAAGCTGGACGTAGGCCTGAACATGATGAAGCTTATCAATTCCACGGCAGATATTACTTCGGTGGATCTGGAAGGCGCAAGGGCCAATGTTGTAAGAAAACCTGACGGCACCTTTAATTTCGATTACATCCTTGATGCTTTTGCCACGACAGACAAAGAGGAAAGTTCTTCGAAGCCTTTTATCATTTCTTTGGATAAAATTAAATTGAAAGATATCGGCATTACCTTCAATGATCAGCAATCGCGAAACGACATTCAGGTCTATTTCAGATCTTTTGATACCCGGGTGCAGACTTTTGATCTTCAGAACAACAAATATGCGGTTAATGACATCAACCTGGACGGATTAAAGCTCAAGCTGAAGCAGGATCTCATCGAAGAAGTTTCCGGTAAAGTTGAAAAAAAAGTAGATTCCCTGAATAATAAAAAGCCGATGCAGCTCGGATTAAGAGGAATTAAGCTCACCAATTTTAATATTGATTACGGTGACGACAATACCAAAACTTTTGCAAAGGTCTTGTTCAAGGAACTCAGCACGAAAGTGAATAAACTCGATCTTCAGAACAATGCTTATGATGTGGGTAACGTTATCCTGTCAGGTGCGGACATCAACGCCAACCTTTATCTTCCGGCTAAAGATGCCAATCCGAAAGACACGAAAGAGCCGGAAACTTCTAAAGCAGCCAGCCAGCAGAAAGCTTTGGCCTTCCTGCTTGGAAAACTGGTGCTGAACGATGTGAAAGTGGCCTACAACAATACCGCCATTGCCCCGACAAAACAGGGGATGGATTTCAACCACCTGAATTTTTCTAAGCTGAACATAGAAGTGGAGGATTTCAAAATGCAGGACAATACCTTTGCCGGCAGTGTCAATTCAGCAGAGATCCAGGAAGCCAGGGGATTGGATATTCAGAAATTCAATACGGATTTTGTTTATAACCAAAAAGAGGCATATTTAAAAGACCTGTATCTTCAGACCCCGAAAACTGTTTTACGCGATGAGGTGGTATTAAATTACAGTTCCATCGAACAGCTCAGCTCAAATTTAGGGGCCGTGCAGATTTCCGCCAATATCGAAGATTCTAAAATCGGGTTCTCCGACATTCTGAATCTGGTTCCAACGTTGAGAAATACCGCTCCATTTAATAAATATCCGAATGCCATTGTAAACGTGGATGCCAATGTGAAAGGAAGCGTTAATGATCTTCTGATCAACAACCTTAAAGTTTCCGGGCTGGATCAATTAAGGGTTGCCGCATCAGGAAGGGTGAAAAATGCCATGGATCCCAATAATCTCTATTATGATTTAAGGATTGCAGAATTGTCTTCGTCCGCAAGAACGATCTTTAACCTTGTGCCCAAAAACACCATTCCTTCCACGATTTCCTTGCCTTCCCAGATGAGCATCAAAGGAACGGCAAAAGGAACAACGAAAGTAGTGGATGCCAATCTGAACCTCTACTCTACTTTAGGAAATGCTTCTGTAGATGCTCAATTGGATATGCGCAGAAAAAACAGGGAACTGTATACAGTAAAGGCCAATCTGCAGGGATTGCAGATCGGAAAAATTATCCAGAATAAAGACATCGGACCTGTTTCTGCACAGATCTACGCCAAAGGAGAAAGCTTTGATTTCAAAAATGCCAACGCTGATTTGAGAGGCAGTGTAGCATCAGCCGTGTACAAAGGCTACCGTTACCAGAACATGAACCTGACCGGGAAAATAAGACGGGGTGCCTACAATGTTGTTTTAAATTCCAAGGATCCGAATGCGAATTTATATCTAACGGCTTCCGGGGTTTACAATGAAAAAAATCCTACGGTGAAAATCAATGGAAATGTTAATAAATTAGATCTAAACAAATTGGGATTCTATAAAGATCCGATGATCCTGGCCGGCAAAATCGATGCGGATTTCCAGAATCTGGATCCGGATCATCTGAACGGTTATCTGAATTTAAAAGATTTCGCTTTCTCAGATACCAAAGAAATTTATCCGATCCAGGAAGTGAATTTAAGAGCGACCTCTACCAACGATTCCACAAATATCGTCTTCAATTCACAGATTGCCGATGTAGAATTAAGGGGAAAATATAAACTGACCCAGATTTTCGGAGCCTTATCAAATACGATCAACCAGTACTATCAATTCCAGAAGCCTTCGAAATCACAGAAAATCCAGGCCGGACAGTTTTTTACCTTCAATGCAAAAATTAAGAATGACGACCTGATCCGGAAATTTGTTCCGGAGCTGAAAAGTTTTGAAACCATTAATCTTACCGGGAACTATGACGCCGATTCACAGAAAATAGAAATTGACGGACAGATCCCGCAGGTACTTTACGGTGAAAATTCCATTGAAAATGCAATCATTAAAGTTACCAATCAGAATCAGGCTTTACAGTATGACCTTTATGTAGGAGGCCTGAAAAGTTCAAGTTTTGCCCTGAATAAAGTAGGAATTGCCGGAGATGTTGCCAATAACATCATCAATTATAACATTACCACAAAAGATGAAAAAGATGTGACTCAGTTCCTGATTGCAGGAAATGCAAAATCACTGAATGACATCACCGAAATTTCATTAAATCCTAATGGGTTAAAATTAAATTATACCGACTGGACCGTTGCCGAAAATAACAGAATCCAGATTGGTAAAAACGGAATCCTGGCAGATAACTTCAGGATTTCGAATGCAGGAAGCGAAATTTCATTACAGTCGGAAAGCCAGACCGCCAATGCACCGCTGAATATTTCATTGAAAGATTTCAAGATTGAAACCATTACGGAACTGATCAAAAAAGATACGGTATTAGCCAGAGGAACCATCAACGGAACGGCACAGCTGAGAAATTTAACCAAGAAAATGACGTTCACTTCCGACCTCAATATTTCGGATCTTATCGTCTATGGAAATCCGGTCGGAAACCTTGCGGTAAAGGTAAACAATACATCACCGAATCTCCTGAATGCCGACATTGCACTTTCCGGAAACAACAATGACGTAAAAATTCTCGGTGACTATAATACGTCCACCAGCACTTTCGACATGAATATGGCGATCAATCAGCTTCAGATGAAATCCGTACAGGGATTCTCGATGAATGCGATTACCAATACTGAAGGCTATATCTCCGGAAATTTGAAAATTACGGGAACGACTGCGAAACCGAATATTTTAGGTAAAGTGAAGTTCAATGATGCAGGGCTTGAAATTGCCAAAACAGGAAGCGATTTCAGAAAGCTGAATGATGAAATTGACTTTACCAGCCGCGGAATCGAATTCAATAACTTCAAAATTAATGACAAAGACGGAAACTCACTGAATATTGACGGTCAGGTTTTAACGCAGACCTACAGAGATTTTGCGTTTAATCTTGATGTGAATGCGAAAGATTTCAAAGTGGTGAATTCAGAAAAATCCAATGAAGCGATCATGTACGGCGTTCTGGCCATCGATGCCGGCTTACGGATCAGAGGAAACCTGGATCTGCCGAAAGTAGACGGAAGACTGGCGGTTACCGATGATACGGATTTTACGTTTGTGCTTCCACAATCCTCGCCTACCCTGCAGGAAAGAGAGGGTATCGTAGAATTCATCGACCAGGATCAGGTGGCTTTAAATAAAACCATTAAGGCCGATTCCATCAGTTCACAAACCCGCATGAAAGGGATGGATGTGAGCGTAAATATTGAGCTTAGCAAAGAAGCCAAATTATCTCTGCTGATTGATAAAGCCAACGGGGATTTTGTGAAACTTCAGGGAGAAGCGGAATTAACGGGCGGGGTGGATCCTTCAGGAAAAACCACATTGGTCGGGGTGTATGAAGTGGAATCCGGAAGCTACGAAATGACGGTAAGCGTCCTGAAACGTAAATTCGACATCCAGAAAGGAAGTACGATTACCTGGACCGGCGAACCGACCACCGCAAATCTTGATATTACCGCCGTGTATAAAACCGAGACGGCACCGATTGATCTTGTGGAACAGCAGATCAGCGGTGAGTCAGCTTCTACCTTAAACCAGTTCAAGCAAAAAATTCCTTTCAACACCTTGCTGATCATGAAAGGGGAACTGCTGAAACCGGTAATTACTTTCGATATTACCACCGATGAAAAAAACAACGCCGTTTCTTCCAATGTGACGGATATTGTCGACCAGAAGCTGTCCCAGCTGAGAACCCAGGAATCCGAAATGAACAAACAGGTTTTCGCCCTCCTTCTTCTGAACCGGTTTGTAGGAGAAAACCCCTTCCAGTCAGGAGCCGGAACATCCGGGGAAATGCTGGCCCGGCAGAGTGTGAGCAAGATTCTTTCGCAGCAGCTTAATAACCTGGCCTCCGATCTGATCAAAGGTGTAGACCTTAATTTTGATCTTGAATCTTCCGAGGATTATTCTACCGGAAATAAAAATACAAGAACCGACCTGAATGTGGGGCTTAGCAAAAAACTGCTGAATGACCGTCTGAAAGTTTCGGTAGGAAGCAATTTTGCCCTCGAAGGAGAAGCCCGCCAGAATGAAAACACGACGAATATTGCGGGTGACGTAACGGTAGATTACAGCCTTTCCCGTGACGAGAGGTATATGCTGCGTGCCTACCGTAAGAACGAATACCAGGTGGCTCTTCAGGGACAGATTGTGGAAACCGGATTAGGATTCATCATCACACTGGATTACGACAAATTCCGGGAGATCTTCCAAAGATCCAAAAACAACAGGCAGAAGGAACAGAAAAAAAATAAGCAAAACCAGGTTGTAGAATTTAAATAATGGACAAAAATTATCAGACCTATTTCAGATATTTACTTACTTTCGGAATGGCTTCGGCTGCACTTTCCTGCAGCAATACGAGGTTTCTGAAAGAAGGACAGATGCTGTACACCGGTGCGGAAGTGAAGATTGAAAACGATACCCTTCCCAAGAAAGAGAAGAAGGATCTTCAGAGTGCCCTTGAGGCCAATCTTACGCCCAAACCCAATTCATCGTTTTTAGGATTAAGACCTAAATTATACTTTTACAATATTGCCAAAGAACCTAAGAAAGAAAAAGGCTTCAATTACTGGCTTAAATATAAAATAGGCGAAAAACCTGTTTTGCTGGGTGACGTAGACCGTGAATTCAATAAAGATATCATTGTCAATTATTCTGAAAACAAAGGGTATTTCAATGCACAGGCAACCTACGATACCATTTCTAAAAACAGAAAGGCCAAAGTTATTTACACCGTAAAACCGGGAGCCAGATACCTGATCAGCGAAGTGAAGTTTCAGAAAGATTCTTCTCTGGTAAATCAGGAAATCCGGAATACCTCAGAAAGAACATTGCTGAAAAAAGGAAACCCTTTTGACCTGGATGTGATTAAATCTGAACGGGAAAGAATTGACAACCGGTTAAAGGAAAGAGGTTTTTATTACTTCCATCCGGATAATATTATTGTGCAGGCCGACAGTACCGTAAGCAAAAACCATAAAGTTGAGCTGAATGTAAAACTGAAGGACAACACCCCGGATATTTCTACCGAGCAGTTCAGCATTGATAAAGTGATTGTTTTCCCGAATTATAATATTCAGGATGTAAAGGACGGGAAATACAATGTACCGATGAATGCGGATTCCCTGGAAAAATACCGGCATAAAGACATTTACGTTATTGATCCCGAACATAAATTCAAACCGAAGATTTTCGACCGGGCTTTATATTTCAAAACGGGAGATCTGTATAACCGAACCAATCATAACCTGACGCTGAACCGTTTGATCAGTTTAGGTATTTTTAAATTTGTAAAAAATGAATTTATCGTTTCGGATTCTTTACAGCATAAATTTGATACTTATTATTTACTGACTCCGAGACAGCTTCAGTCGCTGCGATTGGAAACACTGGGAAGAACAAACTCTGCCAACTATGCCGGTAGCGAAGTGAATCTCAACTGGACCCACCGGAACTTTTTCCGCGGTGCCGAGCAGTTTAAAGCTTCAGTATATGGCGCTTTTGATTTCCAGATCGGCGGACCGGAAAATGCAAAAAACATTTTCAGAACCGGTGCAACTGCCCAGCTTTCCATTCCAAGAATTGTTGCGCCCTTCAGGTTTAATTCTTCGAGCGCTTTTGTACCGAGAACCAATATTTCTTTAGGGTACGAATTCCAGAACCGGACGGAATATTATTCATTAAATACCTTTACCGGATCATTCGGATATGTATGGAAAGAAAATGCAAGAAAAGAACATGATCTGAAAATTCTGGATATTACCTACGTATCTCCGGCAAATATTACTCCGTTGTATGAAGAAAAAGCGGCGAAAAATGATGCCATGAGGAGAGTTGTGGAAAAGCAATTGATTTTTGGTCCTATCTATTCTTATACCTACACCAATACCATGCTTCCAAAATCCAACACCTTCTATTATAAAGGAACTTTGGATCTGGCAGGTAATCTGACCGGTCTTCTCACCGGTGCCAATGTAAAAAAAGATAAGGAGAAAAGTATTTTCGGCGTTCCGTTCAGCCAGTTCGCCAAAATTGAGAATGATTTCCGGTTTTACCATAAATTCAGTGAGAAAACATCTCTCGCTACCAGGGCTATTGCCGGCATTGCCTATCCTTACGGAAATTCGGAACACATCCCTTTCTCCAGACAGTTTTTCTCCGGAGGGAGCAATAGCGTAAGAGCTTTCCGCGCCAGAACATTAGGCCCCGGAAGCTTTGATCCGAGAACAATTGAAGAGGGTTATTATTTCGATCAGTCAGGGGACGTGAAGCTTGAACTGAATGCAGAATACCGGGCTAATCTTTATAAATTCCTGAATGTTGCAGTTTTTGCAGACGCAGGAAATGTCTGGTTGATTAATGAAGACACTGCTAGGCCGGGCGCCAAATTCTCCAAGGACTTTCTAAGCGAAATCGCAGTAGGTGCCGGTGTCGGTCTGAGGCTGGATTTCTCGATTTTAATTTTAAGGCTGGATCTTGCGATGCCGTTGAGGGTTCCTTATTATGAAAAAGGTGACCGATGGGCTTTCGACCGGATTAATTTCGGAGATTCAAGCTGGCGGAAAGATAATCTTATCTTAAATATTGCTATCGGCTATCCTTTCTAAACTAAATGATTGCGAATGATGAAACGTATCAAATTTTTCTGGGAAACTTTAAAGGAAACATTTACCCAATGGAATAATTCCTCCGCATCCAACGATTCGGCAAGTCTGGCCTATTATGCGATTTTTTCCATTCCGGGCCTGCTGATTATCATTATCTGGATCGCAGGAAATTTTTTTGGTGAAGAAGCTATCCGCGGGGAAATCAGCAGCCAGATCAGCGGAATTATGGGACAGGATGCTGCCAAAAGCGTACAGGAAATGATTGCCGGAGCTCTGATCGATAAGAAAAATATCATTATGAAAATTATCGGAATCGGTTCATTGATCTTCGGTTCTACCACTTTGTTTTTCCAACTTCAGCATTCACTTAACAGTCTGTGGGAGGTAAAAGCAGCTCCCAAAAAAGCTTTTGTTAAGTTCCTGATCGATCGTGCCAACTCATTAGGACTGATCCTGATTATCGGATTTTTACTGATGGTTACCATGTTGCTTTCTTCACTGATCAGCATCCTGAATGACTGGATCACAGCTTATTTCGGCCTGGAAACTTATATTCTGGTACAGCTGATAAACTTTAGCATTGGCTTTTTAATTACAATGGTATTGTTTGCATTGATGTTTAAATTTTTTCCGGACATACGGATCCGATGGAAACCGGTCTGGAACGGGGCTTTCTTAACTGCGGTTCTGTTTACTCTGGGAAAATTCCTTCTGAGTCTTTATTTCAGTAAAGCACAGCCAACTTCCGCTTTCGGAGCCGCCGGGACTATTATTTTAGTGATGATGTGGATTAATTATTCCTGCATGCTGGTCTTTTTCGGCGCTGAATATACCAAAGTGTATGCATACCGGAAAGGATTTACAGTCATTCCTTCACAACACGCCAAATGGAGTGAAGCAAAGTTGTATGAAGACAGTTTAAAGGAGAAAAAAGAAGAAATCTAAATACGTTATAATTTAAATAAAAAGCCTTCAGGAGTTCTGAAGGCTTTATTTTTACATTTGGTTGACGGTTTTTATTCCCAGCAATCCTAAGGATTTCTGTATGGTTTTGGCCGTAAGATCAGACAAATTTAATCTGGCCTGCTTTAAATTTTCATCATCCAGCTTTAAGACCGGATTGCTCTGATAGAAAGAATTATATGCTTTTACCAATTCATACAGAAAATTGGCGATCAACGCCGGGCTTAGCAATTCTGCAGCTTTTGCCACCGTAGATTTATAATTGGCGAGCAGCATAACCACTTCTTTTTCCTGAGCATTCAGCTGAACATCAGCAACATCTTTAAACTTGTAATCTGCTTTTCCTAATAAAGACTGGATTCTGGCATAGGTATAAAGAATAAATGGCCCTGTATTCCCGTTAAAATCAATACTTTCTTCCGGATTGAACAACATCTTCTTCTTAGGATCCACTTTCAGCATGAAATACTTCAGGGCGGCCTGGCCGATGATTTCATAGGACACTTCTTTCTCTTCTTCCGTAAGCCCTTCCAGTTTTCCCAGTTCTATGGCCTTTGTTTTGGCGGCTTCATACATTTCCTGCATCAGCTCATCCGCATCCACCACAGTCCCTTCACGGGATTTCATTTTTCCGTTTGGCAGCTCCACCATTCCATAAGACAAATGGTACAGTTGATCTGCCCAGGCATAGCCTAATTTGCCTAATATTTTAAACAATACCTGGAAGTGGTAGTCCTGCTCGTTTCCAACCGTATAAATCAGCTTCTGAATATCATTTTGTTTGAAACGCTCGACAGCCGTACCCAGGTCCTGCGTCATATACACCGACGTCCCGTCCGAACGCAGTAATAGCTTCTGATCCAGCCCTTCATCCGTCAGGTCACACCAAACCGAACCATCTTCTTTCTGGTACAGCAAGCCTTTCTCCAGACCTTCCTGAATCAGGTCTTTCCCTAAAATATACGTATTGCTTTCGTACTGCACCTGATCGAAATCGACGCCCATTCTTTTATAGGTTTCATTGAATCCTTTATAAACCCACGAATTCATTTCGCTCCACAGATTTCTTACGTGTTCGTCGCCATTTTCCCAATCCAGCAGCATTTTCTGGGCTTCTTTTATCAGAGGAGCTTCTTTCTTTGCCTGTTCTTCAGTCATTCCCTGAGCTACCAGTTCCGAAATTTCTTTTTTGTATTCCTGGTCAAACTTAACGTAATAATTCCCAACGAATTTATCCCCTTTTGTTTGTGTTGCATCAGGATTTTCGCCTTTACCAAATTTCTCCCAGGCCAGCATCGATTTACAGATATGAATTCCCCGGTCATTGATGATCTGGGTCTTAATCACGTCATATCCTGCTTCTTTTAAAATCGCAGCAACGGAAAAGCCTAATAAATTGTTTCGGACGTGGCCCAAGTGCAGCGGCTTGTTGGTATTCGGGGAAGAATATTCAATCATCACGGTAGAGTTTTGTTTCTCTACTGTCTCAAAGCCGTCCGCAATGCCCTGAAAATTATCAACAAAAAACCGGTTTTTGATTTTAACGTTAAGAAAACCTTTGACCACATTAAAACTTTCCAGCAATTCGGTTTGTTGCGTTAACGCATCCCCTAACTCCATCCCTATGCTTTCAGGATTTTTCTTTAACTGTTTCACCAACGGGAAAGTCACAATCGTAAAATCCCCCTCAAATTCCGTTTTATTTTCCTGAACTTCCAGCTGAATGCCTTTCAACTGAAAGACATTTAGTATAACCTCCGAAAGTTTTTCCTCTATTATCTTTTTAATATTCATGATCTGTCATTTTAAAAGAACCGCCCGTTCTTCCATTTAAACTGCAAATATACGGAAATAAAAAAACCGCCCGAAGGCGGTTTTATATTAAAATTTGCTAGGCAAAAATTAGTTTTGATTCCAGAATGGAGTTGTTGCATTTTTTGTAAATGCATCAGCACTTGAAATATTTGGTACATTAGCTGAGTTACCAACATATTCAGAAACAGGATAAATTAATCTGTATGGCTTGTTCGGCATTGCTGCACTTGTAGCCAGTGGCGTTATTGGTAAACCTGTTCTATTATACTCAATATACATCTCTGTAGGATTTACATTGGTTAATGCAATCCATTTTTGCGTCATGATGGCTTCTAGTTTCTGAGCGTCTGTACCTGTCCATCCAAGTCCTGGTCTGGTATTAGCATTTGTAATGTATGATGTCATACTAGTTGCACTTAGACCTACCCAAACAGCAGAAGCTGTAATTCCTGCATTAAATGCAGTCTGAGCACCTGAAAATAATGAAGGATATCTTAAAGCTGCTTCTGCTTGTAAAAATTTACTTTCAGCTAGAGACATAACAACACCTCCTCTATTGCCAGAAGTAAGTGACAATGCTGCTGCTCCTGAGAAATTACCATTTGCCAATTTTGAAACAGTTGTAACATCTGAAGGAGCTCCTGGTTGCCCTGGTGTTGCCCCTTGTCTAACTCCTTTTAATGAACCAGAAGGTAAACTAGCATATGAAATAGCAGTAAATAATCGAGATCTTCTAGGATCTGGAAGTGCATTAAATTTCTGATAATATGACTGAGTAAATGAGTTTGGATTTCCATTTAAGGATACTGCCATATGTTCAGAAACAGTAATCAAACTATAATTTTGAGGTGCAGTACCAGCAGAATTTATTCTCCAAGTTAAGAAGAATGGGTTCATATTGTCATCTGAAGAAGGTGAATACCCTGGATTCTCTATCACGTCAGTTGTGATAAAACTTTGTCCAGAATTAATTGCAGAACTAAGAGCTGCTAATTTCTGATCTCTGAAAGTAGCCATTGATCCAGTAACTTTTGTCATCCTGATTAACATCCTTAGTTTTACACTGTTAGCAAACGAGTTCCAGCTAGTCATATTACCTTGAAATACGATATCATCTGCTGAAGGTTTTAAAGCTGCTGGATTTTCTGCTTGTATTAATGCCGTAGCTTCTTCTAAATTTTTATATAAACTTTGATAAACGGTTTCATCATTGTCATATTTAGGAGTAAGGTTTTCTTGTCCTCTAAAAGCTTCTGAATATGGTATATCTCCATATAAATCTACAATAGTTTGTAAGTAATAAGCTTTCATAATT
This sequence comes from Weeksellaceae bacterium, assembly GCA_022701545.1. Classification (GTDB taxonomy): domain Bacteria; phylum Bacteroidota; class Bacteroidia; order Flavobacteriales; family Weeksellaceae; genus Chryseobacterium. The sequence goes on from JAKOOG010000167.1 coordinate 12,961, forward strand.
TTAGCCATAGCAACATAATTATCATATTTATGATCAGTGTTGCTAATATTTTCAATGTATGCAAAGTTATTAACTCCTAAATAAATTCCATTCCAAATACCATTGTAAAAAGAATTATCAACTGCACTCAGCGTATATTCCTTCGCAAATGGGCTACCAAATACATATGAATTTCCAGCCCAGCTGTTCATCATTACATTACCGAATTGCATCATAGTACCTGCCTGGGTTCTGTAAATTTGTGAAACTGCTCCTGGGAAGACTAATTGAGGAGATAATACATCCTCATGAATTTGGTTAGGATTTTCATTTACATCTAAGTAATCATTACAAGATGCTGTTATCGCACCTATTAGTAATAAAGATGCAAATATCTTAAATTTTTTCATTTTAATTTTTTTTTAAAAAGTTACATTAATGTTGAAACCAAAGTTTCTTGCTGTTGGATATTGTCCAGTTAACGCTATACCTGCAGCATTTCCTGTTGTACTTGAAGTTTCCGGATCTGCATAGTTTCTGTTATCTTTTGCATAAACTACAAATGGATTTCTTGCATAAACTCCTAATGTCATACTATTAATAAAAGTATTACTTAATACAGAAGAAGGAATTTTATAGCTAAGTGCAATTTCTCTTATTTTTAAAGCAGTACCATCTACTACAAACTCTTCACCTGTTGATAAATAAGCTCCTGTGAAATAGTTAGTAACGCCAGTGTAATTATTAAGACCTAAAACAGGTGTTGTATTGGTTGTATAAACAGGATTTGCAGCAGTACCTGTATTCTGAACCGATCCAGGAACTATGTATCCTTGAGATCTATCAAATTCTGCAGTTTTCTCTAATCCACCAGTAAATCCTAATAATCTTTTTGTAATAGATACAAAGCTATTACCTGTTCTATAATCAGCTACTCCAGATAATGTAAATCCTTTATATCGGATTGAAGTTGTCATTCCTACGATGTAATCTGGATTTACCTTTCCTAAAACTTCAAACGTAGAAGTTGTTAAAGGTACGCCATTTGCACCAACAATGATATTACCATTTGGATCTCTTTGATATTTAGTACCTTTAATCATTTGGCTTTCTTGTCCTTTGATAGCAAAAATTCCTACTGCAGGAGAAGAATAACTTACTAAGTTAACCTCATCAATTCCTTCTCCTAAATCAGTAACTTTTGTTCTATAAGTAGTAAATGATCCTCCTAATCTCCATTCGAAATCAGAAGTTTTTATTGGTACTAAACCTAAATCAACATCAAAACCTCTATTGGTCATATCTCCGACATTATCCTGCAATCTTGCTATACCTGATGCATTAGAAACGTTACCAAATGTAATTAGATCTAAAGTTTTAGTATGGTAGGCAGAAGCTTCAATAGTAATTCTATCTTTAAATAAACCTAAATTCAAGCCAGCTTCAACAGTTTCAGGATATTCCGGTTTAACATCTCTTGATGTTTTTGAGGTTGCAAAAATGTAAGATGATAAAGAGTTAAAAGGATAACCTGTAGGGAAAACTCCTACTTGATCAATTCCATAAGCAGCTACATTAGATGTATTCCCCGTTCTTGTATAAGCTCCAGTTAACTTAGCATAATTAAGTACATCACTTTTTATTGAAGGAAATGCTTTAGTAGCAATAAATGATAATCCAGCAGAATAGTAAGAATATCCCTTATTATTATCAGGGAACTTATAATCAGAAGTTACAGAACTTTTTTCATATCTGTAAGTTGCATTTAAGAATAAGTAATCTCTGAATGATAAATCTACGTTTGCAAATACTGCTACAGATCTGCTTCTTACAAAACCATTTGATAAATTATAAAATTTTTCAGGAGTTAATACATTATTAATGTTGTAAAAGCCTGGGGTCTGAAGATCATAACCTCCTACTTGGTTGTAAGTATT
>JAKOOG010000190.1 GCA_022701545.1 Weeksellaceae bacterium
CAGATTTTTTCTTTCAGAAAGCCGGAAAATGGCAGTCAGCGTTTGAAAAACTGAGAAATATTGCGGTAAGTACCGAACTGACGGAAGATTTAAAATGGGGCTGCCCGTGTTATACTTATCAGGAAAAGAACATTTTTCTGATCCACGGCTTCAAAGACTACTGCGCCCTACTCTTTTTTAAAGGCGCTTTGATGAAAGATCCTGAGCAAATCCTGGTTCAGCAAACTGAAAATGTGCAGTCTGCGAGGCAGATCCGTTTTACCGATCTACAGCAAATCACTGATTTGGAAGACAGTATCCGCAAATATATTTTTAATGCGGTGGAAATTGAAGAATCTGGAGCTAAAGTGGAAATGAAACCCACCAAAGCAATTGAAATACCTGAAGAATTCCGGCAAAAGGTGGAAACGGATGCTGTGCTTAAAGCTGCTTTTGAAGCTTTAACACCAGGCAGGCAGCGGGCTTACCTGCTTTATTTTTCATCTGCCAAACAATCTAAAACCAGACGATCAAGGATTGAAAAATATATCCCGGAAATCCTTGCTGGAAAAGGCCTGAATGACTAAAACTTAAAAATTATACTTTATTTAAAACTATTTATGAGCCATATAAAAATACAATTGTTATTTTAGCATCAGTGAAATTTGATAAATAACAAGGATATGAAAAAATTAATTGTGTTGGTTGCTCTATCTGCATTCCTGTTGAATTGCAACAAAAAACCCGAAGCCCCGGTGGCTGAGCCTGTTTCTGCGGATACAACTGCTGCTGCGGAAAAAGTTACGGATACCTTAGGCCCGAAATCCTTCTGCTATATGGGCGTTACCGGAAAAGATACCGTTTTCGTAAGCATCGATGATAACCTCGGAACGATTACCGGGAAAATGGCGAATAAAAACAGTGAAAAAGACAGCAACAAGGGAGACCTTACCGGCTTCAAATCCGGAGATACGCTGAAACTCACCTATACCTTTGCTTCCGAAGGTAAAACCGGAAATAAAAACGACATGTATTTTATTCAGACCAAAGACGGCCTGGCCGAAGGAATTGGTGAAAGAGATGCTGAGACCGGAACCAAATACGCTGATGAAAAGAAAATAAGGTACGCCGGCGGAAGAATCCTGAAAACAGCAGACTGTGACAAGGTTGCTAATGCTGTGAAATAATAAAAATCTGCATAAAGCACATATAAAACACAATGCAACCATTTCGGTTGCATTTGTTTTATAATTCCCTTTTGATAATATCAATAAAGTCATTTACCGGTTCATCTCCGGTATTCCAGGACGTGATAAGGCGTATGGCGGAAGATTCATCATCAATCTTCTTCCAGACGTAAAATTCAAACTTTTCGGACAGCTTTTCAATCAGTCCGTGGCTCAGGATCGGGAAAATCTGGTTGGTATAGGTATCGGACAAGAACCGTACTCCCCTTTCCTTCATGGCATGCTTAATCTTCATGGCCTGCTGATTCGCATGTTTTGCCAGGTCGAAATACAGATTGTTCTTCATCAGTTCCAGAAACTGGATTCCCAACAGCCTGCCTTTGGCGAGCAAAGCACCTTTCTGTTTAATGTTAAATGCAAAATCCTGCTGAAGTTCACGGTTATTAATCACGATGGCCTCCCCGATCAACGCGCCGTTTTTAGTTCCTCCCAGATAAAAAATATCCGTCAGTTCAGCTACTTTCTCCAGGGTCAGATCGCTGATTTCCGAAGTCAGTCCGTGCCCCAGCCTTGCCCCGTCCATAAAAAGGTAAAGACGGTTTTCCCTGCAGAATGCAGAAAGGTCTTCGAGTTCCTTTAAAGTATAAACGGTTCCCAGTTCCGTGGAATTTGAGATATAGACCAGCTTCGGCATTACCTGGTGCGGAATATTACGGTGGCTGTCCAAAACCGGTACAATATCTTCCGGCTTCAGTTTTCCATCCTCCTTTTCAATATTCAGAATCTTATGCCCTGTTGCTTCAATCGCGCCGGTCTCGTTATTTAAAATATGTCCCGTTGATGCAGAAACCGCACATTGATACGGCCTTAAAACCGAAGATATGACAATGAGATTGGCCTGGGTTCCTCCCGAAACAAAATAGATATCGGCATCCGGATTTTTCATCCTTTCTTTTATAAGTTCTTTGGCCTCCCGGGAATATTCATCTTCTCCGTAACCCGCCTGCTGATTGAGATTGTTTTCTGAAAGGGCCTTTAAAATGTTAGGATGGCAGCCTTCCGAATAGTCGTTTTTGAATGAGAATTTCATAAGGTAAAATTAAAAAAAGTTCACCGAAACCTCTTTATTTATTGGCAATATTTTGTTAGATTTGTCGCGAATAGCATCTAACATTTTGAAAACAACATTAACAGAAGAAAATTATCTGAAGGCTTTGTTTCACGTGGTGGACCATGAAGGAAAGGTAACGATTAACGAGCTGAGCAAATTTTTAAACGTAAAAATGCCGAGCGTTAACAACATGATGAAAAAATTTGCAGAGAAAAACTGGGTGGTCTACGAAACCTACAAACCGCTGAAAGTTACGGAAAACGGCCGCCGGGAAGCGGCGCTGGTCGTAAGGAAACACCGCCTGACGGAAATGTTTCTCGTAAAGAAAATGAATTTCGGCTGGGAAAATGTTCACGAGATTGCCGAGCAGCTGGAACATGTGCATTCTGCTGTTTTCTTCGATAAGATGGATGAAATTCTGGACTATCCGAAATTCGATCCCCACGGCGAACCCATTCCGGATAAGGATGGAAACATTATTGCGCAGAATTTACAGAAACTGAGCAATTGCAACGTGGGCGAGACCGTTGTTTTTGCTTCCGTAACGCTTTCCGATGATGCCTTTTTAAATTATTTAACCGAAAGAAACTTACTGCTGAATAAAAAAATCAACATCCTTAAGATTGAAAGCTTCGACCGATCGTTCACCGTTGAAGTGGACGGAAAACAGGAAGTCCTTAGCCGTAAAGCCACGGATAAGATACTGGTGAAGAAATAAGAGTTGATCGTTGATACACTTAAAGCCACAAAATCGCCTGTGAAAACCTACGGCAGATTCTCTTTGTATTCCTCTAAAACTATGTTGAGATCCGTACAGGATGACAGGCGTAGTGCTTCAATGCAAATTGCTTCATTATCGATAATAA
>JAKOOG010000195.1 GCA_022701545.1 Weeksellaceae bacterium
CATTTACCATTGATCCTATAAAACCCAACAAGGACTGCAAAATAAATTTACAGCCCTCGTTTTTTAGGTGATTAAGGTATTGACCATGAAATCGGGCACCAAAGCATAGTGCGACAATTTCATGCTGATTGAAGCCCTTCCGCTTGTTAAGGTCCGCAGATCGGAAATATATCCGAAAGTGGAAGCCAGAGGAACTTCCGCGGTAAAGATCTTCCTTCCTGATTTTTCAGCAATCGAAGTGATCATTCCTCTCCGTTTATTAATATCCGTCGTCACGGCACCGGTGTACTCTTCGATGGTTTGGATTTCTACCTGCATTACAGGCTCCGTTAATTTCGGCTGGCAGGCTTTTGCGATCGCTCTGAAACCGTCTCTCGCAGCAACTTCAAAATCCTGGGCATGAGAATCATTGCTGTGTGCTGAACCATCCAGGAGCACAACCTTCATGCTTTCCAGCGGATTTCCGCCAATCGGTCCGTTTTCCATAGCTTCCCGGAATCCTTTTTCTACGGACGGAATGAACTCACCGGGAATAACACCGCCTTTAATCTGATTGATAAATTCCAGTCCCGGTTCATGGTTTTCCCGCGGCCCGATTTCAAACGTGATGTCGGCAAACTGTCCGCTTCCGCCGTTCTGCTTGGACAATTTTTCACGATGTCTTCTGGTTTCCGTTAGGATTTCCCGGTAAGAAACCTTTGGTTTTCCCTGGTTGATTTCAATCCCGTGATTCAGGCGGATCTTTTCCAGTGTTACTTCCAGATGCAGCTCTCCCAGTCCGCTCAGCAGGGTTTCTCCGGTCTGCCGGTCCCTTTCCACGACTAATGAAGGATCTTCTTCCTGAATTTTTGCCAGAACAAGACCAAACGATTTTTCATCGGCATTGGTTTTCGGCTCAATCGAAACGCGGATCACCGGAGCCGGAATCGTAATGGATTCGAGCAGGACGGGACGTTCCAGAGATGACAGGGAATCTCCGGTTTTTGCATCTTTTATTCCCGTTAGCGCTACAATATCGCCCGCTTTTCCGTTTTCAACAGGTAAAGTTTTGTCCGACTGCATCTGTAGAATTCTTGAGATTCTGAAGCTTTCGCCTGTTCTTACATTCTGTACCGAATCGCCGGGCTGTATATTTCCCGAATAGATTCTCAGCATCGCCAGCTTGCCCATATGTTTGTCAATCACAACTTTGAAAACCAATCCTGAGAACGCTTCTTCTTCAGTCCTTTCCAGTTCGACAGGCTTTTCCGTTTTAACATCTTTTGCTTTTATCCTGGCCAGCTGGTGAGGAGCCGGAAGATAAGTTACAACCGCATCCAGCAAAGGCTGAACCCCTTTGTTCTTAAAAGCGGAACCACACAACACGGGAACCAAAGATCCGGATTGGCAGGTTCTTGCTACCGCCTCAACGATCATGTCTTCAGTTATTGTACATTCTGCATCGAAGAAAGCCTCGAAGAAAGCTTCATCAGACTCCGCCAGGCTTTCCATTAACTTTAATCTGAATGCATGGGCTTCCGACTGATAATCTTCAGGAATGCTTTTTTCTATCATGGTTTCCCCGTTTTCATCAGTCCAGTTGAGCGCCTTCTGGGTAATCAGATCAATAACGCCTTCAAAACGGTCTTCCGAACCCATCGGAATTTGCAGAGCCAGAGGGACCGCACTTAGCCGGGTCTTTATTTCATTCACTACGGCAAAGAAATCTGCCCCGATCCTGTCCATTTTATTAATGAAACAGATCTTCGGAATCCCGTGCTTTTCAGCCTGGAACCATACATTTTCCGTTTGCGGCTGGACTCCCGAGGAAGCGCAGAATACAGCTATCACACTGTCCAGTACCCGTAAAGAACGTTCTACCTCTACGGCAAAATCAATGTGTCCCGGCGTATCGATGATATTGATGTTGAAAAGATCGTTTCCTTTTTTCCATTGGGTGGAAATGGCAGCCGAAGAAATCGTGATTCCGCGGTTTTTCTCCTGGATGTCTTTATCCATTGTGGTATTTCCTTCGTCTACGTTTCCGATTTTATGGATCATTCCCGTATAATAAAGCAATCGTTCCGTTAAGGTTGTTTTTCCTGCATCGACGTGTGCTATAATCCCTATATTTCGTGTGTTGTATTTCATTTTGTCTGTTTTAAATGGTTGATGATTTAAGGCTGCGCTGGTAACGGCAAAGCACAGGAATCTCCTGTTCTTATCTGAAGGTCAGTAAGAATAAAATTCTGTTTTTCCGGCAAAATTCAGGCAGCTTTCGGTTTGATGTGCTGAAAGTAGGGTAGCAAAAAAGACCTATCTGAACAGATAGGCCTTTGTTATATTTTTGTTGTATAAAGGTCGATCGTTATTCAGATAAATATTCAGTGCTACCAAAGTACACCGCTCTGATAGGATTGCTTAAAGTGATTATATTTATCATTTTTGTTGACATGTATTCATTGTTAACCGGTTGCGAAATTAATAAAATTTTTAAGAAACCAAAAAAGAATTTTAAACTTTTTACAATGACGGCATTAAAAATGAAGTGAGAAAGAAAGCCGCTCTGTATAAAATGACGAATTAATCTATTGATAATCAGAGTTATTGTTTGATGAACTTTAAAGTTTTTACCCCTTCAGCTTCTAAAAAATAAATCCCATGAGAAAGTTCCGATATATTGATCTTCTCTTTGTCCGAAATCTGTCCTCTGGATAAAAGCCTGCCGTTTGCATCGGTAATGATATAGGCTTTTGTTCCTTTTACCGGGGCGTGAAACTCGA
>JAKOOG010000203.1 GCA_022701545.1 Weeksellaceae bacterium
ATTTACCAGGGCTGCCACCAGGCTTTTAAAGAGCAGCAGTCCGACGAATTCATGACTAAAACAAAAGAAAAATTCAGACTTCCGGAAAAGTTTATTCTAAATGTCGGTACTATTGAAGAAAGGAAAAACCTGTTGAATGTGGTAAAGGCACTAAAAGACACCGGGATCCCGCTCGTCGTAGTGGGAAAAAAGACTAAATATTTCAGAAAGGTAGAATGGTTTGTCCAGCAGAATAAGATTGAGGTGCAGTTTCTGGAAGGCGTTTCCATGGATGAGCTGGCCGTACTGTATAAACTGGCGGAAATCTTTATTTATCCCAGCTTTTTTGAAGGATTCGGAATTCCGGTAATTGAAGCCCTGTTTTCAAAAACGGTAGTGATTACCAGCAATACCAGCTGTCTTCCTGAAGCCGGCGGACCGGATTCAATGTATGTTGATCCTGAAAATCCGCTTGATATCGCTGCAAAAATTAAATTTTTGTGGGAGAATGAAGCCGAACGGAAACGCCGTGCTGATCAGGGTTTCCGCTTTGTGCAGAAGTTCAATGATGAGCCGATTGCCCGGGAGCTGATGAATTTTTATGAAAAAATTATTTTGTAAAATCCTTGGAAGTTTAAAAATAAGTCCTACATTTGTACCATAATTTTCAACAATGAAACCGAATTTTTTAACCGTACATCATTATCATCATCATCTCTGCTAAGACGGAACTGATTGATCGATACTATACGTTAAAAATCAAAATATCAAATAAACCGTCTGAGTAAACAGGCGGTTTTTTGTTTCTGAATTCTTCCCGGGCAATTCATCTCAATACATCATCTTCGTTTACTCAGACACAGCAAAAGTGAAATAATGAGTAAATTAAAAATAGCCATACAAAAAAGCGGAAGGCTTTATGAAGAATCGCTTCAGCTGCTTAAGGACTGCGGCATCTTCATCAACAACGGCAAAGACCAGCTGAAAGTTTCCGTAGACAATTTCCCGATGGAGATCATGTACCTGCGCAACTCCGATATTCCCCAGTATCTTGAAGACGGAGTGGTGGACATAGCCATCGTCGGAGAAAACCTCCTGGCCGAAAAACAGAAGAACATCGAGATCGTCCAGCCTTTGGGATTTTCAAAATGCAGGGTGTCATTAGCCATTCCAAAAGAGATTGAAACCGACGACATCAGCTATTTTCAGGGCAAGAAAATCGCTACTTCCTATCCGAATACCCTTAAAAATTTCCTTCAGGAAAATAACATTTCAGCGGAGATCCACATCATTTCCGGTTCGGTGGAAATCGCTCCGAATATTGGATTGGCAGATGGCATCTGCGACATCGTCAGTTCCGGAAGCACTTTATTCAAAAACGGACTGAGGGAAACCGTGACGCTCCTGAAATCGGAAGCCGTTCTCGCAAAGACCGCTCTCCTGAACGAAGAAAAAACAGCAATTCTGGAAAAATTCCTGTTCAGAATAAAGGCGGTTCTGAAAGCAAAAAATTCGAAGTACATCCTGATGAATGTACCGAACGATAAAATTGAGCTGATCTCCAAAACGCTTCCGGTGCTGAAGAGTCCGACTGTCATTCCTTTGGCTGAAGAAGGATGGAGCAGCATACATTCGGTGATTGATGAAGAACGGTTCTGGGAAGTAATCGATGAGCTGAAAGAAAAAGGTGCTCAGGATATCCTGATTATTCCAATTGATAAAATGGTGATTTAGGATGAAGATCAATAAATATCCACAAAAGGAAACCTGGGCCGGACTGGTAAAGAGACCGGTCTTAAGAAGAGAAAAACTGACGGAAACCATTACTGAAATTTTTAATGAAGTCTCAAAATACGGTGACCGTGCTTTGATTGAATTCAATAAAAAATTCGACAATGCTGAAGTTGAAAACATCAAAGTTTCCCGGGAAGAAATAGATGCTGCCGGAATGTTGGTTGACGATCCTTTAAAATCAGCCATTCAGCAGGCAAAAGAGAACATTGCGAAATTCCACGCTTCGCAGGTTCTACAGACGGAAAAGATCGAAACGGTAAAAGGAGTTGTTTGCTGGCGTGAAAACCGGGCGATCGGGAAAGTGGGGATTTATATTCCGGGAGGGCCGGCACCGCTGTTTTCTACAGTTTTGATGCTTGCAGTACCGGCTCAGCTGGCCGGCTGTAAGGAAATTGTCCTGTGTACGCCTCCGGATCAGGACGGGAACATCAACCCTGCGATTTTGTACGCGGCCCACCTTTGCGGAGTGACCGAAATATTCAAGACCGGCGGTGCGCAGGCGATCGCTGCGATGACCCTGGGAACGGAAAGTATACCTTCTGTGTATAAAATTTTCGGTCCCGGAAACCAGTATGTGGTTGCCGCGAAAGAATTTGCCCAGAATTACAAAGTCGCCATCGATATGCCTGCCGGACCCAGCGAAGTGCTGGTGATTGCCGATGAAAAGGCCGTTCCGGCATTCTGTGCCGCCGACCTGCTTTCCCAGGCGGAACACGGCAGCGACAGCCAGGTGGTTTTTCTGGCAACGGACGAAAGGATCCTGGAGGAAACGGTAAAAGAAACGGTAAAGCAGCTGACCGTGCTTCCCCGAAATGAACTGGCTGCGGAAGCATTGAAAAACAGTCATTTTATCCTGATGGAATCGCTGGAAGAAGCATTGGAATTCAGCAATCAATATGCTCCGGAGCACCTGATTTTAGCCCTGGAAAATGCAGAACAGTACATTTCCGGAATAGAAAATGCAGGCTCCGTCTTCTTAGGCAATTATTCCTGTGAAAGTGCCGGGGATTATGCCAGCGGAACCAATCACACCCTGCCGACCAACGGATTTGCAAAAAATTACAGCGGGGTTTCCTTAGACAGTTTTGTAAAGAAAATTACGTTTCAGCATCTATCCGAAGAAGGATTAAAAAATTTAGGTAAAACAATAGAGCTCATGGCAGAAGCGGAAGGTTTATCCGCCCATAAAAATGCCGTCAGCATCCGGTTAAAAGAACAAAATGAAAGACTTTAATATCAACCGTTTGGTACGCAAAAACATCCTGGAGCTTCAGCCTTATATCAGCTTCAGGGATCTCAATGAGTTTAAAAAGCCGGTGTTCCTGGATGCCAACGAGAGCGCTTCCGGCGAGCTGAACCGTTATCCGGATTCGACCCAGAAAACTTTAAAGCAGAAATTATCGGTACTGAAAAATGTTTCAGCAGATCAGATCGCCGTAGGTAACGGAAGTGATGAACTGATTGACCTGATCATCAAAGTGTTCTGTGAACCTAAAGAAGATGCCATCCTGATGATGAATCCTTCGTTTGCGATGTACGGATTCTATGCTTCGGTGAATGCAAACAGCATCCTGCTGCTTGACCTCGATGAAAATTTTGAAATCGATAAAAGTAAATTTTTAAGAATGGCAAATGAAAAACAGCCGAAAGTTTTCTTCCTATGCTCGCCCAATAACCCAACCGGAAATTCGGTGGAAGACATTGAATTCTACATCCGTAATTTCAATGGAATTGTCGTGGTGGATGAAGCTTATATTGAATTTTCGGATAAAAAATCATGCATTGACCTGTTGGAAAAATATCCCAACCTTATCGTGCTTCAGACATTTTCCAAAGCCTGGGGAATGGCCGGAGTAAGGGTAGGAGCGGCTTATTCTTCAAAAGAAATCATTACCCTGATCAACACTGTGAAGGCGCCTTATAACGTCAATTCTTTAAGTTTAAATAGGATCTCGGAAGCAATTGACCGGAAGGATCTTGTAGAACAGAATGTAAAAAATACTTTAGCCGAAATGTGCTGGCTGAATCATGAACTGCAGCGTCTGAAAAGCATTAAAAAAATACATCCCAGTGATGCCAATTTTTTCCTGGTTGAATTTGAAGATGTGGAAAAAGTATATTTAAAATTATTTGAAAATGAAATTCTGACCAGTAAAAGAAGTCCTAAAATTCCAGGCTGTATCAGAATCAATGCAGGAAGCCGTGAAGAAAATATCCGTTTAATTGAAACCTTAAAAACCATAGCATGAAGAAAGTATTGTTTATCGACCGTGACGGGACATTAATCGTAGAACCGCCGGTAGATTACCAGGTGGATTCCCTGGAAAAGCTTGAATTTTACCCCGGGGTTTTTCAGAATCTCT
>JAKOOG010000220.1 GCA_022701545.1 Weeksellaceae bacterium
ATGTCTTCAGGCGTCAGGTGGTTGTGGTAATCGATGATCGGCTGTTTTTCAGCATAATTAAAATACAGCTCCTCAGCATAGGAATTCTGCAGTAAAAAACTATCGGTGATAAATGATTTCATGGGTAAGGTTCTGGGGTTATTCATTAGCTGGTTTCCCGATGGTTGCCAGGATCCCGCCGTCTACATAAATAATTTGTCCGTTAATGAACCGGCTTGCATCTGAAGCCAGGAAAATAGCGGTGCCGGCAAGATCTTCAGGATTCCCCCATCTTCCTTCCGGCGTCCGGCTGATGATAAATTCGTTGAAAGGGTTTCCGTCTACCCGGATCGGTTCGGTCTGCGAAGTGGCAAAATAGCCGGGGCCGATTCCGTTCACCTGGATGTTGTGTTTCGCCCATTCGGTCGCCAGGTTTTTGGTCAGCATCTTCAATCCGCCTTTTGCCGAAGCATAAGCCACCACGTTGTCGCGGCCCAGTTCGCTCATCATGGAGCAGATGTTGATGATCTTTCCGGATCTTCTTTTGATCATGTATTTTCCCACGAGTTTAGACATGATAAAAGGTCCGGTAAGATCGACGTCGATCACTTTCCGGAAGTCTTCTATTTCCATATCGATCGCAGGAATTCTTTTAATGATTCCGGCATTATTGACCAGGATGTCTATTTTTCCGTGGGTTGCTTCCATCAGGGCAACCTTCTGAGCGGCTTCCCGTTCATCGGTTACATCAAAAACATATCCGGTTGCCCGATAACCTTTGGAACGGTAATATTCAAGGGCTTCCTCTAATTTCGAAGGCGTCGTGCTGGTAATGGCCAGTTCGGCTCCTGCAGCGGCTAGGCCTTCTGCCATGGCCATTCCCAATCCGTGGGTTCCGCCGGTAACAACGGCTACTTTTCCGGATAAATCGAATAAATTCATGTAAAAATTACTTTAGTTCGTTTGTTTTAACGGCATCCATATCGCCGTAATCCATATTTTCCCCTGCCATTCCCCAGATGAAAGTGTAATTGGACGTGCCTACCCCTGAATGGATCGACCATTCCGGAGACAGGACCGCTTCATTGTTCTTCATGAAGACATGACGGGTTTCATGAGGCTGACCAAGAAAATGACTTACCGCCTGCCCTTCTTCCAGATCAAAATAGAAATAAGCTTCCATTCTCCTGGTATGGGTGTGGGACGGCATGGTGTTCCATACACTTCCTTCGTGCAGTTCCGTCATGCCCATCTGCAGCTGGCAGGTTTCCAGTACGCTGTTGACGATCATCTTGTTGATGGTACGCCTGTTGGCATACCGGGCTTCACCCAATTCTACAATTTCGGCCTCATTTTTTGTGATCTTCCTTGTAGGATAAGTATGGTGTGCCGGTGCAGAGTTGAAATAAAACAGCGTCTGCCCTTCAGGCCCGTTTTCAAAAACAACCTCTTTTGCGCCTTTGCCGATATACAAAGCTTCTTTGTGATCCAGTTCGAAAACTTCACCGTCTACGGTAATTTTTCCGGCTGCTCCTACATTGATGATTCCCAGCTCTCTTCGATCCAGGAAATACTCAGCTTTCAGATCATCGGTCGGTTCAAGCTTTAATGTACCTTTTACAGGCATGGCTCCCCCGACAATCATTCTGTCGTACATGGAATAGGTTATTTTGATCTGATCTTCATTAAATAAATCATGGATCAGAAACTCCCTTCTCAGGTCTTCGGTCGTATATTTTTTTACATCTTCCGGATGATGGGCGTAGCGAAACTCTGATTTTGTCATACTCCTTTGTTTTCTTTTTTATGGTCTTTAATAAACCCTGTTTAACATTGTGTAATCGATTGCATTAAATTACACTAAAATTCTGTAGAAATACTCTTGGGTTAAATATAGAATTATTATTTAATCTGTTAACAATAATTTAATTTAAATTTTTAAAATACTGGAATACAAATTATTAAAAATAAAAATAAACTTTAAATATAAAATAAAAGACAAATTAAGCCATTATTTTTTTACCCAAAATCAGGATGTAATTCCAGAATTATGAATGAACAACTGCAAAATGCAATATCTGATTTTAAATAAATATTTGCTAAAAATAAGCTTATATTTCTTTATAAGTAGCAACAAAACATTATAAAAAGCAATGATTAAGAAATAGGACTGAATTTTTGATACAAAAGATGATAAAAATCAGGAAAAAGATGATGTTTTCAATTTTCAGTGTTGATTTCGGTAATTTTTTTGATGAAAAAACGGAAATATTTTAAGGAATTTTTAAGCTTTTAACGAATAAATAAGGAAAAATCTTCATCCATCCGGATCGTTACTTAATACCGAATTATAATAATCAAATACTTATTAATCAGATATTTAATAATTAATTTTAAACTCATATTTTAATTAAATTAATATTAACGGCCATCGAATTAATGAAAAAATAATATTTTTTTCTTTGCGTATTAAAAAATAATATTAGTTTAGAAGCCAGGATATTTGATATGAAAAATTACGCAATCGATTGCACTCCGGAAAGCGTATTGTTTTAAAAAAATATTTTGCCACTAAAAGCCCAGTAGAATACTTCCAAATCCACCAAAAAACAAAGATTGAAAAATTTTTCAACCAAACTAAAACTATAAGGATACAAAATGGATAAAAGAGTACAATCCGTAAAGTGGTTATATTTAACTTTCTTTCTGCTTCCTGTCCTGGCGATGGCTCAGGAAAAAGAGACCAAAAAAGAGAAAGAGACCAATATCGATGAAGTGGTATTGGTAGGCTATACCCGGGTTTCTAAAAAAGATGTTACCAATGCCGTATCTTCGGTAAAAGGAGAAGCGATTAAGGATATGCCATCCAATAACGCCGCAGAAGCCATCCAGGGAAGAATGGCCGGAGTGCAGGTTTCGCTGAGTGAAGGTTCGCCGGGCGCCGATGTGGACATTGTGGTAAGAGGAGGAAACTCCATTACGGGCAGCAATGCTCCGCTGTACATCGTAGACGGTGTTCAGATGGACAATGCGCTGACGATCCTTTCGCCCAAGGAAATCCAGTCCATCGAAGTTTTGAAAGACGCTTCCTCCACCAGCATCTACGGAGCCAGAGGGGCCAACGGTGTGGTGCTGATTACGACGAAAGGAGGCCGTAAAAGAGCCAAGACTTCCATCAACTACAATGGGTTTTTAGGCGTAAGAAGCATCCAGAACACCATCGATGTGCTGGATCCGTATCAATACGTCCTTTACCAGTATGAACTCTACAACAGAGGCGGTGTACAGACCGATATCGATCTATTCAAAAACAGATACGGAACCTATGCCGATCTGGAAAAATACAAAACCATTAAGAGAAGAGACTGGCAGGACGAAGTTTTCGGAAGGGAAGCCTTTAACTTTACACATAACCTGGCGGTAACCGGAGGTTCGGACAATTCTTCTTTCTCGCTTTCCCTCAACAATGTACAGGAAGACGGCATTATGATCGGTTCCGGATTCAAAAGGAATATGGCCAACTTTAAGTATGACTATGACTTATCCAAAAAAGTAAGCATGACCCTGAATGCCCGCTACAGCCGGCAGACCATTTTCGGAGCGGGAACCTCATCCACCGGTTCGCAGAGTACCAACCGGTTGAGAAACGCCGTAAGATACCAGCCGTTTGAAGGCGGATCTACTGTAAATGTGGATGACTTCGATCCTTTGTTCGCCAACGAAACAAACCTGGTAAATCCGGTACTGCTTGCCAACAATGAAATAAAGGAAAACGGCAGAAATGACCTTCTCCTCAACGGAACGCTGGAATACAAAATTACCAAAGACTTTACTTTCAGGAGTGTTATCGGATATGTTCAGCGGGACGAGTTCGTCAATCAGTTCTCCGGTCCGATTACCAGCCTTGCCAGACAAAACAACGACCAGCCTGTGGTTTTCCTGAGCAAAACACAATCCAGAAGAATCACCAACACCAACACGTTAAACTATAGAAAAACGTTCGGAAGCCACAAGCTGGACTTACTGGCCGGGCAGGAAATCGTAAAAACGGACGCTGAAACGCTGACGATGAACATCAAATGGTTTCCGAAATCCATCAGTGCCGAGGAAGCATTTGCCAATATTCAGGCTGCTTCCCCTCCATCGGGACAGGTGCAGGACATTCCCCGGACCAATGTATTGCCGGACCGGCTGGCTTCATTCTTCGGAAGGGCCAATTATATCTTCAGAAACAAATATATCGTCACGGCTTCCATGAGGGCCGACGGTTCCAGCGTATTCGGGCCCGGAAACCAATGGGGATACTTCCCTGCCGCGTCCGTTGCATGGAAGATCAATGAGGAGAACTTCCTGAAAGACAGCAGAACCATCAGCGAGCTGAAGCTTCGTGCCGGCTACGGGATGTCCGGAAACAACAGGATCGGCGCATTTTTATACAACACCTTTTTCACGACGTCATCGGATTACGGCTACGCTTTCGGGAGCAATGTAACACCGGGAGCCACAACAGGGAACATCATGTCGAACCCCGGCGTAAAATGGGAATCTTCGGCTTCAAAAAATGCAGGGCTCGATTTCGGGTTTTTCAAAGGAAGAATATACGGTACGCTTGACGTTTACCAGACCGATACCAAAGACCTTTTGCTGCTGGCCAAAATCCCGCAGACTTCAGGATACGAGTACCAGTATCAGAACTCGGGAAGCACTACCAATAAAGGGATTGAATTTTCGGTGGGAGCCTCCGTGATCAATAATGATAACTTCAAATGGAACATTGATGCCAACATCTCTTCCAATAAAAACATGATCAAAAGTTTAGGAAACAGTGCTTCGGCAAGTGCCAACTTTTATTATTACCCTTCCGGTTGGCAGAACAACCTGAACGATTTTCTCGTGCAGGTGGGCAAACCCGTAGGAACGTACTGGGGCTACGTAACGGCAGGAAGATACGAGATCAGCGATTTCAATTATAATGCGACCACGCAGACCTATACCTTAAAATCAGGAGTGCCAAGCTCCGCAGCCGCTGCCAACGGGGCCAAAGCCGTACAGCCCGGAGACCTGAAGCTTCAGGATCTGAACGGTGACGGCGTGATCGATAATAAAGACATGACGGATCTCGGAAATGCACAGCCTAAATTCTACGGAGGATTCAACCAGACGTTCCGCTATAAAAACTGGGATATGAGTCTACTGTTCAATTTTTCCGTAGGCAACAAAGTATATAATGCCAATAAAATCGAATATTCTACCCAGTACCTTTACCGCGACAACAACATGCTGGCTGAAGTAGCCGACCGGTGGAGATGGTTTGACGATGCCGGAAATAAAGTAAATGACCCGACGGCACTGGCCGCACTGAATGCCAATACAACGATGTGGACGCCGCCTGCCGGAGCCTACTTCCTGCATTCCTACGCCATTGAGGACGGCTCTTTTTTAAGGCTGAATAACCTGACCATCGGATATTCTCTCGGAAAAGATTTTACCAAGCAGCTGGGACTTTCCAATTTCAGGCTGTATTTTACCATGAACAATGTATTTACCATTACCGGCTATTCGGGATATGACCCGGAAGCCAATACCAGAAGAAATCCTCTGACCCCGGGTGTGGATTATGCCGCTTATCCGCGAAGCAGATTCATTTTATCAGGTGTCGATATTACTTTTTAAACCTAATCCTATGAAAAAAAATAAATTTTTAGCCATTCTTTTTTCAGTTTCAGGACTGCTTTCCGTAAGCTCCTGCGGCGATTACCTGGATGTAGAAAGCTTATCCAATACTTCGGAAGCGCAGCAGTTCGACTCTGCCTCCGACACCTTCTCCGCTTTGGTGGGGGTTTACAATGCGACAATGGGTGACAATACCTACGGACAGCGGATGAACCTCATCCTTTCCCAGTCGGGAGACGACCTGAGGACTTCGGGAGATTACAATGCCAATGACCGGAGAGGGATCAGCTGCTTCGGGGCCATTCCGACGAATACCGAATTGCTGAGGCCCTTCCTGGATACCTACGCCGGAATCGAAAGAGCCAATCTCGTGATTAAGAACATTCCGATCTCGCCGGTTTACAAGACGGGTTCGGATGCCGACAAAAAATTAATGGACCGGTACCTGGGTGAAGCGCTGACACTCAGAGCGCATTTCTACCATGATCTGATCAAAAACTGGGGTGACGTACCCTTCCAGGATGTTCCCTCTTCGGATCTTCCGAGTGTGTACCTTTCTAAAACGGACCGTGATGTGATTTACGATAAAATCCTGGATGATTTGCTGAGAGCGGAAAGCCTCGTGCCGTGGAGATCCGAAGGAAGCACAACGGCCCAGAGAATTTCCAAAGCTGCCGTAAAAGGCCTGAGAGCAAGAATTGCCCTGGCAAGAGCCGGATATTCATTGAGAAGAAGCCCGCAGATGATGATGCAGGGTTCCAACCCGCAAAAATATTACCAGATTGCTTACGAGGAATGTAAAGACATCATCAATTCCGGACAGCACCAGCTGAACCCGAGCTATGAAGGTTTGTTCAGATCCCTGCATACGAATACACCGGATGCCACGAATGAAATTATCTACGCGATCGGAGCGTTCGGAGGAAACTCGAGAACCGACAGTAAAATCGGTTATTACAACGGGCTGAGACATGATGATACCGACTGGAAATCTTCCGGCGGGATCAGCGCCATTCCGGTTTATTTTTATGAATTTACAAAATATGACCTGAGAAGAGACATCAACATTGCCATCTTCAGGGTGAATACCTCAAAACAGGAAGAGCTCCAGACTTCCATCAACTGGAACGACGGAAAGTTCAGGAAATCCTGGACTTCCATCACGGGAACTTCCCAGAATTTAGGGATCGACTGGCCTTTGCTGAGATATTCGGATATCCTGCTGATGTTTGCCGAGGCAGACAATGAGATTCATAACGGGCCGTCGCAGGAAGCAATCAATGCCGTAATGGCTGTAAGACAGAGAGCCTACGCCGGAAACCTGGGACAGGTAGGTACCATTCCGACAGATAAACCCGGATTCTTTAATTACATCGTGAAAGAAAGACAGCTGGAATTCGGCGGCGAAGGACTCAGAAAATACGACCTCATCCGTTGGAACCTTCTTGAAACAAAAATCAACGAGACCAGAACAAAGCTTACCCAGTTCATGAACGGTACCGGCGCTTACGCCAATGTTCCGGAATACATTTTTTATAAAAAAGTAGCGTACAACAAAGACAAAACCGCCCAGCAGAATGTTTCGGACATCGATTTCTACACGACAACCGGAACAGCGAAAGCAGACATCTTTTACAGCCCGAACCAAAGTGTGGCCACTCCTTCCGGCTATACTAAAGTCAACTGGAGACTGGCCATGACGCAGCCTTACATCAGTGGTGATCCGGTGAAAAGCTATGCGTATTATTTCCAGGCCAACCGAAAAGAACTGCTGCCGATTGCACTGGATGTCATTAACTCCAATTACAATTTAACACAGGACTACGGATACTAGATCCATTTTACATTCATATCAGAAATACAGGCTTCCTCTCAAAAAGAGAAGTCTGTATTTAATTAAAAAAAATTCAATGAAAGCTTCTGTTTTTCTTAAAAAGATAATTTTTTTTTCGATATTCTCGATTGGATGGCTGAGCCTTTTTTCTTTTAAAACCAACGATAAGACCATCGTGGTTTCAAAAGACGGAACAGGCAATTTCACAACAGTACAGCAAGCCATCGATGCCGTTGAAAACAACGTTTTCACAAGAACGAAGATTTTAATAAAAGCCGGAACTTACAAAGAAAAAATTACCATTCCTGCAGAAAAAGGTCCTCTAATACTGGAAGGGGAAAACCCGGAAACAACGGTTATTACCTATGACGATTTTGCATCAAAAAAAGATGCAGAAGGCAAAGAAATAGGAACCACCAACTCTGCCACTGTTTTTATTTATTCCAATCAATTCACGGCGAAGAATATTTCCTTTGAAAACAGCTCGGGACGCGTGGGACAGGCGGTTGCCGTACTCACGGCGGGAGACCGGATGATTTTTGAAAACTGCCGGTTCCTTGGAAACCAGGACACCCTTTATCTGAAAGGCGTTCAGGATTCCCCGGATAAAACCCGGCCTTCCAGAAACTATTTTAAAAACTGCTACATCGAAGGCACCACCGATTATATTTTCGGAGCCGGGACTGCCGTTTTTGAAAACTGTATCATTTATTCAAAAGAAACGGCAAGCTACGTAACGGCTGCTTCTACCCCGCAGGAAAACGAATTCGGTTTTGTATTCATCAATTCTGAAATTGTCGGAAATGCGAAGGAAAATTCCGTCTACCTGGGCAGGCCCTGGAGGCCTTTTGCAAAAACGGTTTTTGTGGATTGTGAAATAAACGCAACCATAAAACCGGAAGGCTGGCATAACTGGAACAAGCCGGATGCTGAAAAGACTACTTTTTATGCAGAGCTGAATTCAAAAGGTAGCGGAGCGGATGCTTCAAAACGGGTCTCCTGGTCCTACCAACTGAAGAAATCAGACAGGAAAAAATATACCGCAGAAAATATCCTGAAGGGAAAAGACAATTGGAACTTTAAAGAACGTTTAAAATAAGATCCTTTAACACATGAGCCGCATGAGATTTAGTTTAAAGTATTGAGCCTGTTTTAGAGCATATAAGATAAAAAAATCAAAGATTTTCATAGATATTATGCTTAACCGGCGTTTGGTAGCTGAGGAACCCGAAGCCAACTGTAACTTTCAGTTATGATTAACTATAAATGAGCATTTTTCAGTCATGAAGAAAAAAATAACCCAACTTTTAACGGCCGGAATACTCTGCAGCATTTCAAATGTTGCGGCAGCGCAGGAAGTGCCCGGTTTTCCGGGTGCCGAAGGATTTGGGAAATATACTTCGGGAGGACGCGGCGGAAAGGTTTATACGGTGACCAAATTATCGGATGACGGCTCTGAAGGAACGCTTCGGTATGCTTTAAATCAGAAGGGTTCGAGATATATTATATTTAAAACCGGCGGAACCATTTACCTGGAATCCCCGCTGAAAATAAAGGAAGGCCACGTAACGATCGCCGGGCAAACTGCTCCGGGAGACGGAATTACCGTTGCCAATTATGAAACTTTTATCGCTGCAGACGATGTTATCATCCGTTATCTCCGGTTCAGAATGGGCGACCTGAAAAAATTTGAGGGAGATGCGTTGGGTGCTCGGTTTGTTAAAAACCTGATGATCGATCACTGCTCGATGAGCTGGTCTACCGACGAAACGGTTTCCCTGTACGCCAATGAAAATACAACGCTTCAGTGGTGTATTATTTCGGAGAGCCTGAGAAACTCGGTACATCAGAAAGGCAGTCATGGCTACGGGGGCATCGCGGGAGGGAAAAATGCTTCATTCCATCATAACCTGTATGCCCATCACGACAGCCGGAATCCTCGTCTGGGGGAATATGCAGGCAGCAGGTTTGCCCTCACCGACCTTACCGATTTCAGGAACAATGTGATCTACAACTGGGGCCACAACAGCCTGTATGGCGGTGAAGGTATGAACGTCAACATCATCAGCAATTATTACAAGCCCGGCCCCGCTACCAGAACAAAACAACGCATCGTTGCCATTGATAAAAATGAAAACCCTGAAGCCGAAGTCTATAACCGGTGGGGAAAATATTATATTCATGGAAACCTTATCGAAGGAAACCCGGAAATTTCAGAAGATAACTGGACGCAAGGGGTTTTTGCCCAGATGAAAGCGTCCTACAATCTGACGGAAAAAGATAAAAATTCAATAAGGATGAGCAGTCCGCATAATATCCAGAATAACGTACACACAGATTCTCCGGAAAAGGCTTACGAAAAAATCCTGCAGATCGGCGGCGCAAGTCTGGTAAGGGATGCCGTTGATCTTCATGTACTGAAAGATGTAAAAAGCGGAAACTATGCCCATAAAGGTTCAAACGGAAGTACCCACGGAATCATCGATTCCCAAAACGATGCCGGCGGATTTCCGGAGCTCAGGCAGGGAAACCCGCTTCCCGACTCCGATAATGACGGTATGCCGGATGAATGGGAAATCAGAAACCGGCTGAATCCCAATATCTCTGATGCCATCGGGCGGAATTTAGATAAAAATTACGACAATATTGAAGTTTATTTTAATGAACTTGTGAAAAAAATTACCGATCGTCAATAAACTCATTACCATGAAAACTTTTTAAATAAAAATGATCCAATGAAAAATAATATGAAGCGGAATGTATTTAAAATCATCTGTACCGGGGCTTTACTGGGCAACGTTCTGGTAACGGCTCAGATTTCGGTTATCGAAAATATTAAAAAGAACCCGAAGGCTCCGTTTTCTTATGCCGAACTTTCGGTAAAGGAAGGCGGAAAATGGGAAGGCGACAAATACGTCGGCGGAACCTTTAAAAACATTCAGGAACTCACCCTTCCGGAATCTCACACCGACCATTCCACTTTTATCCGTTACGAAGGAATCGGACTGGAAAACAACAGGATCGGCTACAGGCTGTACCTCGACTGGCGAAACGCCACCGATATTTTCGGGAAAAAAGTAAATACTTTGGTTCTGCCGGAAGTCGGACAGGACGGTTTCGAGTCGTATCATCATGATGCATCCTGGGGGCAGGACATCCTGAAATCCGGCCGGACCATCGGCATCGGTTCTTACGGAAGGTACGATGAACAGAATGATTATGTAGAAACGTTCAAAACCGTAAAAAGCACGACGGCTAAAGTAGTCAACGATAAAGAACTTTCGTATGCCAACATTCATTACAGAGGCTGGAAAACCTGGGGCGATGCCATCGATCTGGATTCCAGGCTGACAATCTTTAACAGGGATCGTTTCGTAAAAGTGGATTTAAACCTGAGCGATCCCATTTCAGGATTATGTACCGGAATGGTAGCCTTTCAAAACATCCCGGCAAAACAGGGCCTCAGCAAAAATAAAAAATGGGCGTACCTGGCTACTTACGGTACCCAGACTGAAACCAGGAAAGACGATAACCTGGGCCTGGCGGTCTTCTACCCTATCGATACCTTCGATAAATATGTAAAGACCAGATCTACCCACACCATCGTTTTTAAGAAAACAAAAAAGGTATCGTACTATTTTTTAGCGGCCTGGTCGCTGGAACCCAACGGACTTAACACAGAAGAAGCTTTTTACCGGGATCTTGACCGTAAACTGGAAGCTCTGGATAATAACAATACCCTTTAAAATCAGGCGATATGAAATTCATCAGTCATCACATAAAATTACTGGCGTTTGCCGCTGTAGGTTCGGGAATCTTCCTGTCCTGTGCCCAATCAAAACTGGCCTCTCAGGCAAAAACGGAAACCACAGGACAGCCATCCGGAAAAGTTGTTCCTGCCAACCTGAAATGGTCCGAAAGAATGATGCTTTCCGAAATGCACCGTTTCCCGGAAGCCTGGATGCTCGATTTCAGCAAAAGCCCGAAATGGACCTATCCTTTAGCCATTGTTTTGGATGGTGCCGAACTATTATACGACAAAACAGGCAAAAAACAATATTACGATTACATCAGCGATTTCGGCGAAAAACTGGTAAGAGAAGATGGAACCATCCTTACCTATGAGCTTGAAAAATACAACATTGACCTGCTCAATAGCGGAAACGTTCTTCTTTACCTTTACGAAAAAGAGAAAAAGGAAAAATACCTGAGAGCCCTTCAGACGCTCCGCCGGCAGATCGACGGACAGCCCAGGACCAAAGAAGGCTCTTTCTGGCATAAAAAAATATACCCGTATCAGGTTTGGCTGGACGGCCTTTATATGGGAATGCCATTCTACACCCATTATACTCACGATTTCAGCAAAGGAACCGAAGCCACAGAAGCTTACGACGATATCGTTTTCCAGTTTGATTCGGTACAGAAGAATTTGCTGGACAAAAAAACGGGGCTTCTTTACCATGCCTGGGACGAAAGCAGAACGGAAGCCTGGGCAGATAAGCAGACCGGGCTTTCCCCGAATTTCTGGGGAAGATCAATGGGCTGGTACGGCATGGCGATGGTAGATGTGCTGGATTACCTGCCGCAGAACCATCCGGGCAGGACAAGGCTGATTTCGTACCTCCGCTCTTATGCGGATGCCATTATCAAAGTCCAGGATAAAAATAACGGGCTTTGGTACCAGGTGCTGGATAAGCCGCTGGAAAAAGGAAATTATACCGAAGCAACAGCCTCAGCAATGTTTGTTTATACCATGATCAAATCGGTGAACAAGGGTTATCTGCCGAAATCGTATAAAGCCTATGCCCAAAAAGGCTACGACGGAATCATTAAAAATCTGATCACGGTAGATCCGGATGGCGTGGTGAACTTAAATAAATGCTGTGCCGTTGCCGGCTTAGGCGGAAAACCTTACCGCGACGGATCTTATGAATATTACATTAATGAAGAGATCCGCTCCAACGATGCAAAAGGAACAGGACCGTTTATTCTGGCCAGCCTGGAGTTTGAGAAATAATGTTGATCTATTATTTTAAAAGTAATCAGTTAAAAATGATCAATTGAAATCAGTGCATTGATTTTTTATGAAGACAAAAATTTTAAACATAACAGCCGTTACCCTATTCTCAGCTTCTTCGGTATGCCTGAAGGCGCAGGAAAAGCCCTATGTTTCCGAGGTATGGACGGCCGATCAGGGAAAAACCTATAAAAACCCGGTCCTGTATGCAGATTATTCCGATCCGGATGCGATCCGGGTAGGGGAAGATTATTATATGACCGCTTCCAGCTTTAATGAAGCACCCGGGCTTCCGATCCTCCACTCCAAAGATATGGTGAACTGGAAACTGGTGAATCATGCCGTGACGGAGGTCCTGCCCAACGATTATTTTTCCGTTCCGAAAAGAGGCGACGGCATCTGGGCACCTAGTCTCCGTTTCCACAAAGGGGAATTTTATATCTACTGGGGCGATCCGGATTTCGGGGTGTATATGGTAAAAACCAAAGATCCGCTTGGCCAATGGGAAAAGCCGGTGCTCATTATGGAAGGCAAAGGGCTGATCGATGCCTGCCCCTTCTGGGACGAAGACGGGAATGCGTATCTGGTTCATGGCTGGGCCGGGAGCCGCGCCGGAGTGAAGAGCCTGCTGACGCTCAACCGGATGAATCCTGAAGGGACAAAGGTACTGGATAAGGGCACCCATATCTTTGACGGCCACAATGCACATCCGACGGTCGAAGGTCCGAAAATGTACAAAAGAAACGGCTATTATTATATTTTTGCTCCGGCAGGCGGCGTAGCAACAGGATGGCAGTTGGCATTACGGTCAAAAAACATTTACGGTCCTTACGAAGAAAAGATCGTGCTGGAACAGGGTTCAACGAAAATCAACGGGCCGCATCAGGGCGCGTGGGTCGATACGCCTTCGGGGGAAAATTGGTTCTATCATTTCCAGGATGTGGATGCCGGCGGACGGGTGGTTCACCTGCAGCCGATGAAATGGGAAAAAGACTGGCCGGTGATAGGAACGGGCCACAATAAAAACGGAACCGGCGAACCGGTTCTCACCTATAAAAAACCCGATGTGGGCAAAACCTATCCAAACACCACTCCGGCGGAGACCGATGAATTCGACGGTGAAAAACCAGGCCTGCAATGGCAATGGAGTGCCAATGAAAATATCGTCTGGTCTTCCAAGCTTCCCGGGCAGAAATTTTTACGGTTATTTTCAATGAAAGTGCCTGAAGGGGAAAAGAATCTTTGGAATGTTCCGAACCTTCTGACCCAGAAATTCCCGGCTCCTGATTTTGCCGCCTCCACCAAAGTGAAGCTGATCCCGGAAGAAGCCAAGGAAGGGAAAACCGCAGGATTGCTTATAATGGGCATGGATCATCAGTCCATTGTAATTACGAACAAGCCCGACGGATTTTATCTTCAGGTAAGACGGGCGGAAAAAGCGGACAAAGAAGGTGAAGAAAAAGTCCTGTTTGAAACACGGCTGAAAGGCAATGAGGCCTACCTGAAAGTACATGTAAACGAACCAAACGGCAGATGCCAGTTCAGCTACAGCGAAAACGGAAAAGATTTCATAAAAGCCGGTGATGTTTTTCAGGCACGGCCCGGAAAGTGGATCGG
>JAKOOG010000228.1 GCA_022701545.1 Weeksellaceae bacterium
TATTTAATTGGCCGGCATAGTCGCCCGGCCGTTTGGCAACGCAGTAATTTTTTTCCAATAACCTTCTGAATGCTTTGGTAATGATTTCAGATCTTGACAAAGCAAACTCAGGCTTATGCTGTTCCAGGAATTGTGAAATGACAAATGCAACGAGGGTATTACAGCTGTGTACCAGTAAAGGATGATGAAACGTATTGTTTTTCTTTGTAAAAAAATGTAGGCAAAGCGCGAAGATATCGGAAAGAAGATGCCGGTTTTCAGCAGTCAGGAGCAGAGGCTCCACCGGTGCCAGGTCTTCCAGCAGCTGAAGGGAACCGGGAGTGAGATGTTCATCTTTAACAGATAAAGAGCAGATGGTAATGTTTTCAAAATGGATCATGCGGTGGACCTGGTCGGGATGCATATAAACCACAGCAGGCGCACAGATCTGATACTGCTTAAAATCGATTTCTATATCAACCGTTCCCTGCTCCAGGATGTGAAAAGTATGGCCTTCATCGCGGTGGGAATCCTGAAAATCGTTTTTCCGGAAACTGATTCTGGCAACGGATATACCCTGCCACGCATCATGATCCATTGAATTTAGATATATAGCATTCTCTTTTTTGTGCATTCAATATTCTGTCTTTTCCTGAGGAGTTTTTCCTTTATCATATACCACAATATCCAAAAAGCTCTGCTAATTAGATAAATCGTTATTTTTTTGCATTTATTTCAGCTGCAATTCTTTCATGCTTTGAACATTTATATTGATCTGCACCTAGAACATTTTGCGGAACAGAATCTTATATTGCTTCTGACAGCTGATGAAAGTATGGCTTTCAGCCAAAAAGAGGAATTGTAAACCAAAATGTACTTCCTTGGCCTTCAATGCTGTCCACTCCGATCTGTCCATGATGTCTTTCGATGATTTCCCTGCAGATATAGAGGCCTATCCCAAAACCTTTTTTATTTTTCATGCCCTTACTTTCAACCCTGTAAAAACGGTCGAAAATAAACGGTTGGTCTTTCACGGGTATTCCCATGCCGCTGTCGTTTACAGAAACATGCGCCTTCCCGTCTCTGGTTATGCATGCCACATTAATTGTACTGCCTTCAGGCGAGTATTTAACTGCATTGTTAATAAAATTGACAAGCACCTGCTCGATCTTGTCTTTATCGGCCTCTACAAGGGTAAAGTCCACGGGAGCGAAAACCACTGTATGGGAAGTAATGGTCGCAAGCGATTCTTCTTCAGCAATACGGACAAGGTCGGCCATGTCAAACTGTGATCTGTTGAGCTGAATTTTTCCTTCTCCAAGGCGGGCCATATCCAGAAAGCCATTGATCAGTGCTTCCATCCGTTTGATCTGCCTGTTTAGTTTACCGGCAGCATCGGCCACCAGGACATCATTATTTTTCTGGGCTCTTTTCGAAAGAAGATATGTATATCCTCCAATAGCCGTAAGCGGGTTTCGTAATTCGTGGCTTACCATACCGATGAAATCGCTCCGGCGCTGTTCATCCAGCTTACGTTCGGTAATATCGGCCATCGTTCCGGAAAAATGGGAAACATTCGGATTTCCTGCCCTCGTATAAAGATGGCCTGTGGCACATACCCAACGGAGTTTCTGATCGTGATAACCGATGATGGGATATTCCAGCTCATACGGTTCCCCTTTGGTAACAGACGCTTCAACTGCATCGATAACTTCCTGGCGATGGGAATCGGCAATCTGGGTAACCGCAGCCGTATAGGGCATTTCTTCATCGGGATAAAACCCGAACAGCTCTTTCAGCCTGGGCGAAGGTAGAAATTCCCGGGTCCGCGCATCCATGTGCCAGGTCCCCAGATTTGCAGAAGAAATCGCCATCTGCAGTCTCTCTTCCCGGTCTTTTAACTGCTGCTGAAGAAGATAGCTTTCCGTAATGTCGGAAAAACTTCCGACAGCACCGGTAATCTTTCCTTCTTTATCTTTGATAGGGGTGGCATTCATACGCAGATATATTGACTGATCATGCCGGTCGCTCACCATGAATTCGAAGTTGGCTACAGGTAAACCGGTGCTCAGCGCTATGCTTACCGGATGTTCTTCAGTGGGAAGGGGCGAGCCGTCCAGCCGGCGGTTTTTCCATTCCGGAGAACCGTTGTTTAAGGTAAGCATGCTTTCTTCATCAAATTTGAAGATTTCGCGATTGCGTTTATTGGTATAGACGATATTTCCTTTTTCATCGGTAATGCCGATGCCTTCCCCCAGAATATCCAGTATCGTCTGCAGCCTTTCCCTACCATCCGATAGTTCGGTATTGGCCTTTTTTAATTTTTCTTCTGTTTCTGTAAGGTGACGGTTGGCCTGTTCAAGTTTTTCATTGGCTGCAAGCAGTTCGATGTTGCTTCTCCTGAGCGACAGCTTGTCGATCACCTGCCGGGCCAATGTACGGAGTGCCTTTTGCTGCACCTCATTTAAATGCCCGGGTTTCTGATCGATCACACACAAAGAACCCAAAGCGAATCCGTTTTCATCCACAAGCGGCATACCGGCATAAAATCTTATATCAGGATTTCCTGTAACCAGGGGATTATCGTAAAACCGCGAATCATGAATGGCATCTTCAACCTGCATTAAATTTTCAGGATTTTCAATGGCATGGGAACAGAATGAATAGCACCGGTCGGTCTGCTGCGCTTCCATACCATGGTGTGACTTGAACCATTGGCGATCCTCATCGACCAGGCTGATCAGTGCAATAGGCGTATTGCAGATGGCCGCCGCCAGCTCGGTAAGGTCATCAAAATCCTTCTCTGCGGCTGTATCCAGAATATGGTAGGAACGAAGAGCAGCTAATCTTTTCTGTTCTTCCGAAGGATTTGTATCAGACATAATCAATATATTGAATAATAATTTTCACTTTTATGGTATGAACAAAGGTATAAAATATTAAGGTTAAAAATCAATAAAGTATGATGCTGTAACCAGTATTAACATCACAAAGTAATATGCTGAATGT
>JAKOOG010000281.1 GCA_022701545.1 Weeksellaceae bacterium
AAAGAAAAGTATTTTAGATGAACTAGATAGAATTTCAAAAATAGAAATTGACTTTGAATAGCCAACGCTTTTGGTTATTAAAGGACGAATATTCAATCAATAGGTGTTCAAATTAATCTCAAAAAACGATATAATCGTTTAAAATGTGAATATATTTATGTTATATTCGTTTTTCAGTTAAAAAATTTAATTAATTTTACTGATACACCTTACAATAATTATTTATGAAAAAATATTTATCATCAGCTCTTCTGTTGTTGACCCTATGCTATAACGCTCAGGTGGGCATTAATAATGTCCTTCCAAAAGCCACTTTAGATATTTCAATCAGTAACAGCAATGCTCCGCAAAATACAGACGGATTGCTTATTCCCAGGATTAATACATTTCCGGCTACCAATCCTACGACCGAGCAAAACAGCATGCTGGTATACCTGAGTTCGGCAACGGCCGGAGGATCACCTTTCGGCAGCAATGCTCCAGGATATTATTACTGGAATTCGTCTCAGTCAACCTGGATTCCGCTAAGTACTTCCGGTTCCGGCTGGTTGCTCACCGGAAATAGTTCATTAACCGACGGAACTAACTTTTTGGGAACGCTCGACAATACCGCTCTAAATTTCAGGATCAATAATGAAAAGTCGGGAAGAATAAGTACAACAGAGACTTTTTTCGGCTATCGATCCGGTAACAGCAATATCGGAAACAGCAATGTAGCGGCAGGAGACAATGCTCTGTACGCCAATACCACCGGAAACAATAATTCTTCCTTTGGCTCGGGTACTTTGCTGAGCAATACGACGGGGAATGAAAATGTCGCTTTGGGAAGAAGTGCCATGAATCAGAATACAACGGCTTCCGGTAATACAGCTATTGGATACGAAGCATCCTATACCAATTCTGTTGCCGGCGGAAATGTATCGGTAGGATATCAAGCTCTGAGAAATAACACGACCGATTCCAATACGGCCATCGGATATCAGTCCCTGTCCGCAAATACAGATGGAAATTCCAATACAGCGGTAGGAAGAGGAACCCTGAGCGGAAATGGTAACGGCAGTTCCAATACGGCCGTGGGAAAGGAGTCGATGCAGAGCAATAGTTCCGGAGGTAACAATACAGCTCTGGGAATCCAGGCGCTACGCAGCAATACCGTGGGAAATGACAATACAGCAGCTGGAGCCTTTTCATTGTATTCCAGCAGTACAGGCTCAAGCAACTCATCCTATGGGATAAACGCGATGAGATCCAACACCACGGGAAGCAACAACACGGGGATCGGTAAAGAAGCAATGTATAACAACATTACGGGTAATGCAAATGTAGCCTTGGGCTTTGCCTCAATGTATGCCAATCTGGATGGCAGTGACAATGTGGCCATCGGTACGGAAGCCGGGAGGGATAACTCATCAGGTTCCGGAAATGTAGCCATAGGTCATGATGCTTCCAGAACCAATATGGTGGGAAGTTGGAATGTGGCGGTAGGAAACGGAGCATTATACAATAACATGGGCGGAAATAATAATACGGCAGTTGGCAATTTTGCAGATATAACGGCTGCTGATATAAGCAATGCGACTGCTATAGGAAATGGGGCGAAAGTTAATCTTTCCAACAAGGTGAGGATCGGCAATGAGAATATAACGATGATTGAAGGTCAGGTAGCTCTATCGGTGGCTTCTGACAGGAGATACAAAGAAAAAATAGCTCCCATCTCGTTTGGGCTGGACTTTATAAATCAACTGGAGCCTGTGGAATATATTAAGAAAAACGACCCTGAAAAGCGGATAGAGTGGGGGCTTATTGCCCAGGATCTTAAAAACATACTGGATAAGAATAATTACAAGAATGCAGCCATCGTTAACACCGGTAAATCAGACAGTGATTATCTTTCGGTCCGGTATAATGATCTTTTTGCTCCTATTATCAAAAGTATTCAGCAATTATCAGAATCAAACAAAAGAACTGAAAAAATGGAAAAAATAATTAGTGAGCAGGAATTAAAAATTATCGAATTAAATTTGAAAATTGATAGATTAGAAAAAAAGATAAATCAAATAATTGCTTCCGATGATCTGCAGTAATGGAGTCATTATCTCAAAAAACGATCTTAGATGAAACACTTGTCACTTTTATATTTTGTAATATTTTTGGTAAGTTGTGGCCAAAAAGCACAGATACAAAATAGTAGTAAAACAAATATGAATACACAAAAGTCTGACAGTATCTATGGAAAAAAACTTATTGATAATGACTTTCTTAAATATGCAGATAATCTGAAAATTGACAGTTTGAAAATGCAACTCTTAAAATCATTTGACATTTATGATGTCAGAAATTTTAAAATTGCTCAGATAGATGCAGAAGAGCTTGCTGAATTTAATTTTGACTTTTTTCTTCCTCAAATAAATAAAATGTTGGAAAAAAGGAGCATGAATTTGACTGTTAAAATGTCATACAATTATGAAAAAACAAATGACATAATAATTAACGGAGAAAAAATAAATCTTTATAGTACAAATGAACTTGACAATCAAAAATTTTGGGACAACGCAGCCAGAAACTTTTTTAAGAAAATAAATGAAATACTCAAATCCAAAAATGTAGACGAACAATTTTATCTACTTTACGAAGGCAATGATTTACAGACGCTGCTTTTGACAGAAAAACAATTTTCAATTATTTTGGACTACTATAG
>JAKOOG010000295.1 GCA_022701545.1 Weeksellaceae bacterium
CGGAAGGAACTGCTAAACCAACATTTGCTCCTACCTTGATCATGTTATTCATCTGTGCAGTCTGTGCGCTTAAGGCTCCTGCAGTCAGTATTCCAGCAAATAAAATTGCTTGTTTAAACATTTTCATACTCTTTATCATTTAAATTTTACTAGAGTGAGAGATGTAAAAATCGTGCCAAGGGAAGGTTTTTTCAGGATTTTACTATCCGATAAAAACACAAAACAATGAAAATCAATTCGCTATACTCAACAAAAGTTAAATATTTGTTTAAAAAATGTTAAGATATTAAATTGAATCTGTTTCAGAAATTAAATTGATAAGCAACACTATAATATCATTCAATAAATTCTACTTTTACTAATCCTGAATTTATTTGGCACCTTACGCAATTTTTTTTTAGGTTTATAAATAGTTTTGAACAAAATGAGATGATACAACATGGCTTCAAATCTTTTATTATCATACGTTAACTTACCATTTTCCCATAAAAGTTTTCCATAAGCCCCTTCTATAACATGAAAATCAAAATAAGCCCTGATCGTTTCTTGTTCAGCACATTTCATAACAACATGGGTCATACTCTCTACCTCAGATCTGACGTCTTTATAATGTAAACCTTTCTCAAAGTCGATAAAGTTAAAATTCGTCTCGTCAAAACAGTAATGCTTCGTATCTGAAAAGATTTTTTTATAATCTTTACTGTTCATAAATAACTTACTACAAATATCGTTATTTCTGAAAAGCTGAAAATATCCTGTTAAATAATCATCCCGTACTGCAATTACATCATGGTTATCCAAAACATCTTCATCCATAAATTTCCGGATATCTCCATAGATAATATCCAGATCGCCATGTCCCCAAAAATCGTATTTACTGACCAGATCAGAAAACAGAAAGCCATACGCAGGCTTAAAATCACAAAGTTTATATCCCGATTTGATATGGGTTTCAAACCCTAATTTCTCATTGGCCAATTTACCGATCTCTTCTAAGGTCCGATATACAAAATGAACATTTGGCGGTATCATTTTGTGATAATCCTTATCATCCGTTATGATATAAAAATCAATATCCGGATTAAATCCGCAGGAGTGGGAAAAGTAATCGAAATACCAGGGTAATTTTCCTATGTAGCAGATTATTATTGCTATACTATGTTTATTTTTCATAAATGTTATTTTTGAAAATAGTAATTGAAGATCATTTTTATTAATGAAATGCCCTGAATTTTTACAGAAAACAGGAATATAAAAACCATAATAACAATTAAAACATTTATTAAGGTTGCATACCGAATGATAAAAAACTTTTTTTTACTCAATTCTTTTTCCAGTTCTTCATTCGTCATTTTTGTTCTCCGTATTTATTTGATTGTTTATGAGGTCATAATACACGCCTTTGCAGGACATTAAGGTTTGATGACTTCCGGATTCTACCGCTTTTCCTTCATGCAGAACAATGATCTGATCCGCACTTTTAATTGTACTTAAGCGGTGAGCGATAATCACAACTGTTTTATTTTTAAAAAATTCATACAGCCCTTCATGGATTATTTTTTCATTTTTTGCATCTAATGCAGAGGTTGCTTCATCAAGAAAAATATAATCCGGATTTTTATAAATAGCCCTGGCCAGTAGAAGTCTCTGCTTTTGTCCTCCGGAAATTCCATTCCCCATAGATCCAATCATGGTACTTTCCTTATTAGGCAGGGTATAAACATAGTCTCCTATATTAGCGATTTTTATAGCACGGTGAAGTTTTTCATGATCAATTTTTTCTTCTTTTGTTGCAATATTCCGTTCTATGGTTTCGGCAAAAATATACCCGTCCTGCATGACCACTCCACATTTTTCCCTCCAGAATGAGGGTGAAATTTCTGACAAGGGTATTTTGTTAACTTCTATATTTCCGCTTGTCGGAGGATAAAACTGAAGAAGGAGCTTCATTAAAGTTGTTTTTCCGCTTCCGCTAGCTCCCACAATGGCAGTAGTTTTCCCTTCAGGAATAAAAATATTAATGTTATCCAGTACCCGTGGAGAATGAGGGCCTTCAAACTGAAAGGATAAATCTTTGATATTTATTCCTGTCTTATCGCTATACTCAATATTTCTGATATGATGCTCCTCTTCTTCTTCACGATGATTCTGGACTTCAGTTAATCGCTTCATGCTGAGTTGGGCATCCTGGAGGGAACGAAAAAACACAATCAACTGATTGATGGGAGAATTCATTTGGCCTATGATATATGAAATACTGAGCAGTGCTCCTAAGGTGATATTTCCCAGAATAACTTCTCTCGCAGCAATAAAGGTGATGATGATATTTTTCAGTTGATTAATAAAATCAAACCCGATCAGCTGCAGTTGGTCTACTTTAAGAATATCTAAATTAATTTTAAATACATCCTTCTGAATTTTTCTCCAGCCGTTAATATTATATTCTTCAAAATTATTCAGTTTAATATCCTGTATCCCATTGATCATCTCATTAATAGACTGCTGGTTGAGAGCACTTGATTTAAATCTGAAGTAGTCTAGTTTTTCTCTTTTTGCTAAAAACAGACGAGACCAAAAAATGGCAATAAAAGTCAGAATCATATAAATTCCTAAAATCCTGATATCATAACGTAATAAAACGATTAAAAAAACAGAAAAGTTAATCAGTGAGAAGAAAGTCGTAAGACTTTCGGAGGTTAAAAATTGCTCAATTCTTGAGTGATCATTGATACGCTGATAAAAATCTCCTGAAAATTTAGTATCAAAAAAACGTAAAGGAAGTTTCAATACTTTTTTAAAAAAATCAGAGATAATCAAAATGTTAATTCGTGCGCCAATGTAAACGATAAGCCAATTGCGGACAATCTCAATAATAACAGAACCCAGAAAAAGTGCTATCTGCGCCAATAAAAGAATGAAAACAATGTCGAGTTGCTTTTTTCCGACTCCGGTATCAATAAGAGTCTGGGTAAGAAAAGGGATGATAAGCGTAATAATGCTTCCTATTCCTAAACTGAAAATAAGCTGGACAAAATCTTTTTTATAGGGCGTCAAGTATTTTGCCAGAAATCTAAAATTATACTCCTGGCTTTTTTCAGGAATGATTTTAAAAAAAGTCTCCGTTGTTTCCATAAGAAAAGCAACTCCCTGCCGCTCTTCATTAGCCCATCCCTCCAGAAGCTGTTCCTCTGTTAAACTAATTTTTCCTTTTGCAGGATCTGAAATCTTATAATATTTTTTTTTAGTGAAAGGGTTTGTTTTTATATCGTATAAAATAATAAAATGGGCATTATTCCAGTATAAGATACAGGGAAATGGTCTCTCTCTTATAAGTTCCTCCAATGAAATCCGGACGGCCATAGATTCCAGACCAATTGCATTACAAGCTTCTGTAAGTCCGGTAAGGCTTACTCCTTCCCGGGTAATAAACGAAAGGTCCCGTAAATATTGGAGTGTATGTGTTTTGCCATAGTATTGAGAAACCATTGCCAGACAGGCAGGACCACAATCCATCGCGTCATGCTGAAAGAAAAAAGGAAACTTTCTGAACATACTATTCTGCCCATTCACAGGTTACAGGATTATAACTGCATTTTGCAGGCTTACTGTAGATATCGTCGGGACTATTTATAAATGCTCTGCAATCCGTACAATTATATCTGAATTCACAAATTTTGCATGTTTCGATCTGATCTTTATGGATATTCCAAAATTTAGTAAATGACTGATCTTTAATCACTTCTTTTACAGAGATATTTTTTATGTTACCAAATTCAGTGTTCATCGACGGGCAATTTTTGATATTACCAAATCGGTCAATGGTTATTTTTTTGTCCAGACAGCCATTTTTACTCTTGAGCTTATTATGTCTGTAGGGACTTGTAAAATTTAAATTTTCATAGTTGATAATTCCACAACAGTTTCCATTATCAAAAGGATAATTAATATACCATGCTTCACCTAAACTAACGGGATGGTATCTCTTTATTTCGTTAATTACTTTATACTTGGATACGGTAGGAGCATTATAGATAAAAATCCTGCTCACTAAAACCTGTTCTTCAATGAATTGATGTAATATTTCATTTTGAGTTTTCTCATTATAGGTACAGTGAATTTCCAGATAATTACAGTTAGTCATATTTATGATTTCGAGAACTTTTGTCAAAAAGGCTACATTGAAATTTGATAATAATCTGATTTGAAAATCCTTACATCTTAAATAATTTAAATCCTTACAGAGATTTATAAAATTTTCCTCATTATAAAAAGTTTCATCAATCTCTATAATTACATCCTGTAGTAATATAAAATCCTCGTCTACTTCATCACTTATTTTAGGGAATCTATTAATATCTTCTACCAGAAAAGCCAATTCATTCTCTGTCATAAATGATAAAAATTCATGAAAATACGCAAGAGATTCAGCATCTTCAA
>JAKOOG010000304.1 GCA_022701545.1 Weeksellaceae bacterium
TTGAAGCGGCTAAAACACTGGTGCTGGCAGCCCTGGAACTGGCGCGGAAAGCCATTGTCAGCCTGATCAAAGCATTTGCTTCCGTCATCAAAGGCTTTCTGGACATTGCCCTGGCAGCATTCCCCGGTATCAGGGACCGCCTGAAAGCCCGGATAGACAAATATGTGGCCGTCGCCGAAAAGCTAGTGAACCAAGCCTTTGAAGCCTTCAAAAAAGCGGTGGTGGCGGTGATTGATTTTCTGGCTGATGTTGTAGATAATTTATTAGCCTCATTACAGGCGGTATATAATCTGATCCTGAATGCTGTTAATTTTATTGTGGCGGGGATTATAAAGATTATGAAGGGCTTAGCAAACTTAACTGCTTCCGCGATGCTAATGCCGGACAACTTTATGGGGCAAATTTCCGAAGAATTTCTGGGAATGGATATCACACAGCCGTTGCCTTTTGAGAAAACAGCAATGGATGAAACGACAGGAACGGATCCTGATCTTGCATATTCTGATTTGTTGGGAAAAAGCTCTTACGACGAAAGTGATTTCCATGTGGATCCTGTAACCTATGATATGGAACTGAGCCCGGAACTTCTGGCCCAATTGCAGGACAGCAACGGTGAAATTAATTTCGGAGCCAATAATAATACCGTCCAGAGCTTTAAGCAATCCGCTTTGGGATCGGAAGAACCAGAAAGCAGAGGTGATGCGGCAGAAAACCAAAACATTCCTGCTGATCCATATGCTCAGGCCGATTGGTTTATCAATTACCAAAATAGCCAGTCACCACCAAGTACGGATACCTCCAGTGCTTCAGGAAAACAGCCGGCAACATCAGCTTCAATGCCTGAAGATATGAAACTGGTCGGGCCGTGGGCTCCGGGCGTTCGTTTATATTACCTCAAGGAGCAAATGTGGTCGGGAATAAAGAAAAACTGGGCAGAAAATAAATGGAAATATATCGGTATTGGAGCTGCAATTGTTCTAGGTATAACTGCCCTGGCGATCCTTACCGCAGGAGCCATTTTTGCGCTTATCCCGCCTGCGCTTGAGATTTTCGCGGCTATCATGATGGCACAGGCTATTGCAAAAGCCAGTGGTTTCTTCAAGACCTTTATGACGGATGGATGGGTAGGAAATATTGCTTCGGCAGGAAAAGCACTGGCCCGGGCAATCGGAATTATTTTAGTTGAATTACTTTTCATACTTTTATTCGACTCTGCAGCATTGTTTAAAGTTTTAAAGACAGCAGCGAAAGGCGGCGTGAAAGGAGTCTTTAATTTAGCCAAAACAGGTGTGAAGAGTACACTGAAAGCAGGTAAAAATGCCCTGGTCGCTACAGGAAAAGGATTTATAAAACAAGCCGGTAAAGCGAAGTTTTTTGTTCAGGGTATAGGAAAAGGAATTGCCAAAGGTGCTAAAAATTTAGACGAATTAGGTGAAAACTTAGCGAAACGATTTAAATTTAAAGGATTTAAAATTGTTGTCAAAGGATTTAAATTTTATCTTTACGGAAGTGTTAATCCTTGGGTTTTACTGGCGAGTGGTGAAGTGAGACATATAGATGACGAATTAGCACAGGGTAAAAAGATAGGAGAGAAACTTGAAGTTGATGGAATGCAAGCAAGGCTTATTGGTAAAGAAGATATTGAGATTGTATCACCATTAGGAAAAGATATAGGAGGTTCTGGTTTTAGCGGTGGTAGAAATGTACGAGATATGGCAGCCCAGTCTCTTAGTAAGAATAAAAAAATATTTGAGAAAATAGATAAAATTGAAGCTGATGATATGTTATCCGCTGCTCAAAAAAGTGCTAAAATATCTGGTCAATTAAAATCTCCTTCAGCAAATGCTCTGGCTAAATTAAAATCTGCAATCAAAAAAGAAATAAAAGATAGAAATAAAAAAGGTTTAATTCCAGAAGAAGCATTCCCATCTCGTTATGAAGCTCATCATATTGTACCCAAAGAAATGGAAATCCAATTTGGTAAAGTGTTTGACGAATTAGGAATTAATTTAGATGAAGCTTTTAACGGAACCATGCTTCCGCCTGTAAGAGAGTTTGATGAAGTAGTAGAGAATGCGAAAAACACTTTAAAAGATTCTGAAATCCCTACTAATTTCTGGAATAGAGCTAAACATCAATCACATCCTGATTACAACAACATGATAAAAGAAGATTTAAATGATCTCTTTAAAGGATTTGAAAATTTATCTAAAAGTGACAAAGAATTAGTAAAAGGAAGATTCTATAAAATGATAAAAGAAAGAAAGAAATGGTTACAAACCTTAACGGATAAAAATACTTTAAAAGTACTAGGATAGTTATTAATAATATTAAATACATTGTTATGAAATACTTTTTAATTCAGCATGAAATTGAAAATGGAGATAAATATGTTAGCTCGGAATTCGACATGAATTTGGAATTGGTTTTACAAAGAAAGCAATCTCCCAAAACGTATTATCAAGGCACAAATGACACTGATTATATTTCAGGATGTTTTGGAGTGTCAGAAAAAGCAAAAGACTTCTTTAAATCCCTGAATAATCCCAATATAGAATTTACTCCTAC
The DNA here is from genome assembly GCA_022701545.1 of Weeksellaceae bacterium. GTDB lineage: Bacteria > Bacteroidota > Bacteroidia > Flavobacteriales > Weeksellaceae > Chryseobacterium. The sequence continues at coordinate 2,569 of JAKOOG010000304.1, forward strand.
AACGGTTTACCATATAGATACAGATGAACCATTAAATATATATTTAATGAAAGTAAATGTTGAACTTGATTGTATAGATTATGAAAAATCTGAACTGTTTATTTTAAGTGATAAGCAAATAAGAGGTGTAGACAAAATGGTATTTAACACTGATATTAATGAAAATATCTTTACTGTTAAAAATCTTTCAAGAGTATTTATAAATGAAGAACTTAAAGATAAAATAATTTCATATAACCTAAGGGGATTTAGGTTTGTCGCTATCGAAAAATTTACTTTTTAAATTTATTTAATAATCAAAAAAACTCTGTAAGCGGAGTTTTTTGATTATTAAAGTTTTAAAAAAGGCAATAATGAAAGTAAAAAAACAAGATGAATTAGAGAACTGTATTACCACTTTTAGTGAGGAAATTGAGCGTTTATAGACAATGGAAGAAAAACGATTTGAGACAGAAGAATTTTTTAAGATCTCATTAGTAGAAGAAGTTATGAAAGAATTTCTATGGCCTGCACCTTATAAAGTAATTGACGATGGCCTTGACCTTTTTGCAGAGGTTATCTTTCCTGAATGTAAATTTCTGATATCGGATGATGGTATTGGTGGAACAGAATTAGAATTTACATCATACAAAGGAGAAGATATAAGATTTAGTCTTGCAGTTGCTTTATGGGTAAGAAATTTAGAAACTACTGATTTGAATTTGACAAAGCGGTTGAGTGTTTGTCCTAATGAAGAAGATACGAGGAGAACCATAATAAATACAATGATTATTTTACAGGCATATTTCTTACCATTTCTTACAGGAAATGATGATAAACTTATTGAAGAAGCAAAAAATTTCATTAATTTATAAGAAGCAATACTTCATAAAACTCCGCAAATAGAAATGTTCGCGGAGTTTTTTATTTTATGAAAAACAATTTTTTTAGTGTATTGACTTTATTCAAAGCTTAAAATTATTGTAAAAGGATTTAAATTTTATCTTTACGGAAGTGTTAACCCTTGGGTTTTACTGGCTACAGGTGAAGTGAAACATATTGACAATGAATTAGTGTAATCTTCCCCAAAAACCGGAACATTTAAAAATATAGTTTTTAAATTTGGGAGACAATGAAAAACAGTAAATTTTCAGAAGTTCAGATCATTAAGATTTTATCTGAGCAAAATCAAGGCAAGACAGTGAATGAGATCTGTCGTGAACACGGCATCAGCCAGCCCACCTTTTACAAATGGAAGAGCAAATATGGCGGTTTGGATGTTCAGCAGCTCA
>JAKOOG010000307.1 GCA_022701545.1 Weeksellaceae bacterium
GTGTTGATTTTTCAGAGCCGTCAATAACCGCTCACTGATTATAAAACACCAAAAAATATAAATATGCAATTCATCGAATTTAAAAAAGAACATTTTACCCACGACGAAGAACAAAACCGTTATTTCCTGGAAATATCCAAGAGCGAAGTGGAATTTGAAAACATTAAAATACAGCAGAAGAAAGACGATCATTTGTCAGATAACATCAAATATGAAATTGTTGACCATCCTACCCGCATCAAGGTTATCATGAAAGAACCGGAAGACATCAGGGTAAATTTTTAGATCCCCGTTTTGAATATGCTTCGGGTCCCGGTAACTTAAAAACTAAACAATGAATAAGAATCATCGCCTTGTTATCCTGCTGTGCGGTACGCTGCTTATCCCTTCCGCTTACAGAGGACAGGGAAATCAGGAAAAGCACTACTCCCTTTTCAATCCGGTTCCCGCGTCGCTGATGAGGGAGATGGAGACCGACCGGCCGGATGTCACCGAGTCTGCCTACACGGTGGATGCCGGATATTTTCAGTATGAAACCGATCTGATTCGGCTCACCAGAGAAAGATCGGATACCCGTGAAGTTTCTACGGTATTGGTCAACCATGGCAACCTGAAGCTTGGCATCACCGGATCAACAGCCATCCAGATCGGCTTTGAAACGTACGGCGTCCAACGCGAAAGAGATTTGTCTTCGGGAAACATCACAAGAACTGACGGCTTTGGGGACGTCAATCTGAGGATCAAACAGAACCTGATCGGAAACGACCACGGAAATTTTGTGCTGGCCGTGCTGCCTTATATAAAATTTCCGACTTCCGGATATGATGACGAAAGCCGTTTTGAAGGCGGACTCATTGTTCCGATGTTGTATAAAATGCCCGGCGAATGGAAACTGGGCTTCCAGGTGGAGGTCGACCGTCTTAAAGATCTCGACCAGCCTGCCATGCACACGGAGTTTTTGCAGACCCTGACGATCAGCCATTCAATCACGAAGGGGATTGACGGAATCGCGGAAACTTATTACACTTATGATTTTAAAGCCCATCAGCTGGCCAATTACCTCAATGCGGCAATTGAAGTGGATGTGGCTAAAGACTTTAAGGTTGATGCGGGACTTAATTACGGAATCCAGCATCAGGCCCAGAAACATTATTTTATCGGTGCTTCCTACCGGCATTAGATGTATATTGGGCTGAAGCAGACATCAGATTAAAGCTGAAAGAGGAAAAACTTACGTTAAATTAAAAATGAAATATTTAAAATAAAAACAGGCGGCCTTTCGGACCGCCTGTTTTGATATAAAGTAATTAAACCTATTTTTTGTTGTATGCTACCCTCCAGACGATGCCGCTCACATCATCGGCTACCAATAAAGAACCGTCTGCAAGCTGAAGGACACCAACCGGCCTTCCGTATACATCGCCTTTGGGTTCATTGGCGATAAAACCGGTGAGGAACGGCTGATACGGACCGGAAGCTTTTCCGTCTTTAAAAGGAACGTAAGCCACCTGGTACCCGACCAGCGAGGAACGGTTCCATGAACCGTGCTGCCCGATAAAAGCCCCGTTTTTATATTTCTCCGGAAACTGCGAACCGGTATAGAAGGTGAGTCCCAGAGATGCCGTATGGCTTCCCAGCGGAACGTCCGGAACAATGGTCTTTGCTACCAGATCCGGCTTTTCCCCTTTTCTTCTCGGGTCTTCATTCTTCCCGAAATACGCATATGGCCAACCGTAAAAAGCGCCCTGCTTTACACTGGTCAGGTAATCCGGTACGAGCTCATCACCCAGTTCATCCCTTTCGTTTACTACGGTCCAGAGTTCCCCGGTTACCGGGTTCCAGCTCATGCCTACCGGGTTTCTGAGTCCTGCCGCATAAATCTTCTCCCCTCTTCCGTCCGGACCTACTTCCAGAATATCCGCTCTTCGCAGTTCGTTCTCCATTCCGTTTTCACCGACGTTGCTTCCGGATCCTACGGAGATATAAATTTTAGACTGGTCTTTGTTGGCGATCAGGTTCCGGGTCCAGTGGTTGTTGTAGCCACCCGCAGGAAGGCTCACGATTTTCTTTCCCGGTTTTGTAATCTTCGTATCGCCAGGTTTATACGGATACACCCATACGCCATCCGTATTGGCAACGTAGAATTGATTGCCGATGATCAGCATTCCGTAAGGCTGGTTCAGGTTACTCAGAAACACAGATGACGATTCCGGAATGCCGTCTTTGTTGGCATCTCGGTACATCAGGATTCTGTTGGCCGATTTTCCGTTTACCTCAGCATCACTTTTGCCGGTGATGTCGTTTTTGATTTTCTCTGAAACCGAACGTTCGGAATTGGACAGGACTACGAAAACATCGCCATTCTCTGCCTGGATCATATTTCTCGGGCTCTTAATGTTTTCCGCAAAACGGGTTACCGTAAAACCTTCAGGTGCCGTCGGGGCCTTGTCTTTAGGCCAGCCGATTACATTGCTGAATTTGTTTTTGGCACTTTTTTCGTCGGGCGGCGGAAGCTTTAACGTATCGGTTTGGGTAACGGCCGTATCACTCTGTCCGGTTCCGTTGGTTTTGTTTTTTTCCTTGCAGCTGAACAAGAACAGAGCAGCCACCGGTAATAGATAAATTTTCATAATATTTCGGTTGTAAATGTTTCAATGATCTGCCAAAAAGTTGCAAAAACCATTCCTTAAAATGTCGAAATATTCACTTTAAATAAAAAACGGTTAACTGATTGTTAACCGCCTTTGTTACTTCATATATGTTTTTAACTCCTTTAAAAAATTCACTTCCTGTGGTGTTGCCAAATTAGGATGTACGACATTGAGATCTTTATCCAATAAAATATACCGTGGAAGCTCGTTTAAATTAATTTTGTTAATAATACTTTTATTATTTTGAGTTTCAGCAAATAAGTAAGAATTGGAAAGATGCATATTCTGAGCTTTTTTAGACCATTTTTCTTTATCTTTTGTCCTGTCCATACTAATATAAAATATTTCGAGCTCTTCAGGTAAATCCATCTGATGCACAGCTTCTATATTTTGTAAGCACGGGATACACCATGTTGCCCAGAAATCCAACAGATAATATTTGGATTTATGTACTGAAAGCACATTTTTTAATTTCACAACCTGATCTCCATCTTGTACATCAAACGATAAGATCTGATTTTTTACAGAGTCTGGTTTTTTATCGGTTTTCAGTAAATCCCCTAATGAATCTTTATGATTTTTATAATAATCCGTATGCTCAAACCATTCTAAGTTCTTGGCATAATCCGGGTATTTACCTTCTTTATACTGCACCAGATGATTTGCAATTCCGACTTCTATTAAGTCATTATATACGCTGTTTTTACTTTGATTTAAATTCAGCAGATAAATACTGTCTTTTTTTGCCTGAAGGTACTGATATACAATTCCTAATAAATCTGTACTCCAAACCGGCTTTTCCAGACTTAATAAATAATTCTCTATTCTTTTATCTTTTGGCGACAGCAAAGATAGTTGCTTATAAAAAACAAGATCATTCAGTGATAAAAGTTTGTGGTCTGCAAAATTCTTTTCGTTTTCAGCATGTAAATTTTCTATCTGCTGTATTTTCTGTAAAGAAGTAATTTTATTGGTTCTCCTGGTTATTTCCTGGTAAGCTTTGGTGATGTTATCATAGTTGATTATATTGCCACTATTACTCTCTAACTTTATATCACCGTCTTTTTCATTAAACAGAAATTCTATTTGTTCAGCAGGCTGACTGATCAGATAATTATGATAATGAGGTACAAACTTATTATCGGTCATGGTAAAAGTTCTGTACAAAACCGTATAATCAAAATTTGCCGGCTTTAAGATCTTTCGACTGATCGTTTTGGAAATGCCGGATTTATTCTCAAAATAAATATTCTTACTGCTTAAATCAAAATCATTATACATTAAAGCAGCCGTAGTTTGAGGTGGTATATTCTTAATTATTATTTCTAAAGAATCGCCTGATACGGCTTGCGATAAAATTTTTTCATTGGCCGCTGCCGGATTGACTCTATTTTCCGATTGATTACTGCAATTGAATATTACAAATAAAAAAAGCAGGCATGAAAACCTGCTTAAATTAGCATTTACAAGCTTAATTGCCAAATCCGTCATATGCACAGTCGTATTTACATCTTGTTGCGCCATGTCCGCCATTAACGCTTTTCAAAGCATTTCTTGAAAGTTTTTCAAAAATTTTCATAGGGATTAATATTGTGGTGTTAATGTATAAAATACAATTCAATAATAAAGATAAATTAAATAAAAATATTGTAAATCAATCCATTAAAATCCATTTAAAGATTTATCATTTTAAAATTTCAACAGACCTCATCTGATATAAGATATAAGGTTACCGGCCGGTATAAGTATTTTGGTACAATATTATATGATTATCCAGTCATACGGGAGCAGAATGACGGTGCAAATTAGGATGAAGCCTGCCAATGGTGTTG
>JAKOOG010000359.1 GCA_022701545.1 Weeksellaceae bacterium
AAAGAATTGATTATGGATGAAAATCTTTTAGGCATTATAGCAGGGGCACTTACTTCAGTAGCCATGCTTCCGCAGTTGATCAAAGTGATGAAACAGAAAAATGCAGATGACCTGTCGTGGGGAACCCTGATAGTACTTATTTCAGGGCTTTCTCTTTGGGTCTGGTATGGATTTATAAAAGACGAACTTCCGATTATTCTTTCCAATGCTTTCGCGGTACTGGTCAATATTACGCTTTTGACATGTTGTATAATCTATAAAAAGAAATCGTCATAAAAAGGCGAACACTTCCGCGAAACGAAAGTGTTCTTATTTATGATGATGTGTTTAATTATGGCTGAAGGACAAATTTTGCCAAAGGAGCCATTCGGGCTTTATTCAGCGTTAAAGTATCTCCGTTAATAGAATAATTGTCAGCGGTAAGAAGGGCCTGGGTAAATGCGCGTTCTGTGGCAAGATCGTCACAGGCAATCATGGTAGACATTCCCTGGTTGAACTTGATGCGCATCGCATCCTGCTTTAGTTCAAAAGTGCCGCCGACCCCATTGCAGCCTCCGTTGCCTGTATACCGCATATCAGCCATATTAAGCATAAAATATGGGTTGGCTTTAGGATTGGTAAGCACAATAGGTTTCCCGTTGATTTCCGTGAGTTTCCAGGTTTTTCCTGTAATATCCGCAGGCTTACCGGATGAAGTCGCAGTGCCCTGTTTGCTGGCACATGACATTGCTGTAATGATAATAAACAGCGAACAAAAATAAGTAATGATATTTTTCATAATTCAAATGGTGATTAAGGATTGGATAAATTAGTAAGAAGCCATTTTGGTATCCGATGAAGAAGTTTTGTTCTTTTTATGGTGGAAAAGTACCATATTATAATCTTTTTTCAAGAAAGTCACTTCTCCACGTACATCGGAAAACTGGTAAAAGGCATCAGCTGCGGTAAATTCCGGCAGTTCATCACTCTTTTTAAGATCATAGGTTTTTCCGTTCAGCCGGACCACAGCGGTATTATGTGTTTCATTGATCGCTATTTCCAGCTGATCCCCAAAATCATCGGTGTAGACCTCTTTTGTAATATGATCTGTGTTCTTCTTTATTTCAGCTGTATTTTCCGGGCTTACCTCTTCTTCTTTCGTTTGATGCTTACAGGCAACCACCATAAGAAGCGGTATCAGGGTAATAATAAAGGTTCTCAATAACTTTTTCATAATATTAAGCGATTTTCTGTACTAAGTAATAGATTGGTGTTGTTATCGTGTAAAATTACGATTTTATTGACAGTAATTTGTTAATTTTTAATAAATTAATTAAATTATCTTATTTTTTATATGGTATTTAAACATTTTTAATCTTTAAAAATATCAAATGCCATTACAAAAACTGTGCTAATACCTATGGATAGTAATAAAATTAATCAAAAATAGACTCCCGTCTGGCAACTCATACCTGTTTTTGAAGTTATTGAATAAAAAAATACCGCTTTTTATTTAAAATTAAGTTCATTGCTTAAATGTTTAGGCATTTTATACCTTATAATTGACTGGTAATGTCCTGTTAATTGAAATTAAATTAAATATTAACAGTTTTATTTATTAATAGTTTAAAATTTAAACTTTATTATTAAATTATATTTAATAAATAATTCAATTTAGTAAATGTTAACATATTTATCCTTTTTGAATCAATTATATGGCCTTTATTAAGGTAGATATAGGTATTTTATTAAAATATGTTATTTATTTAAACCATTTAAAACCAATTATTTGAATGTCGTTTTTTGTTTTTTATTAATGAAATTCAGATAATTTAAAGTAATGTTAAATATTGTTAATGTAAATGCATTATAACATGACCTTGTCGAAAAATAGTAAAAGTAAAAACTACCTTTGTCCCAGAAAATCATGAGAAACTATATCGTATATTTTTTGACCGCCCTTTTTCTTCTTTTCGTAGTGGAAAGCAAGATAAATGTAAGGACTTTAAAAAGTAATTATACGAATCATCCTTCTCAGAATTTACCGAAAAAAGCAAACCGCCTGAACCAAACGTATGAAAAACTTACGGTTCAGCAGTCGCCCGATAATATGGGTAATGCTTATTCTCTGGAGATTGCGGAAGATAATTTCCAGTTTTCAGACAGTTTTCAGGCCATTATTGTTTTTGCCGGTGTTTTCACTTTGGTGTACATTTTCGGACTGAAAAGTTTTAAAAAATCAAAGCCCGCTCTGCACGGCTTTTTATCAGGATTCTCTACCGTTAAAAGGTTCATCCTGATCCGTTCCATAAGAATTTAAACGTTTTCTTTTCCAAAGTTTTTCTGCCGATCCGTTCGGTGGGAAACGCTCCTGCGTTGTGTTGCCGGTAATCACCACAGCGGAAGTATTCTTATTGCCATTTTCCTATTTAAAACATTAACGATTTACATAAACTCTAACATTATGATTAAAAGAGTTGTCGCAGGCATTGCGCTAAGCAGTATTTTTTTGTTCACAGGTTGTAACAAGAAAACAGAAGAAAAAGAAGAAGCCACGGTATATCCCGTAACCACACCGGTAGTGATGGATACGGTGATCGACAAAGAATTTGTGGCGCAGATCAGATCTGTAAAGAATATTGAGGTCCGTGCCCAGGAAAAAGGCTTCCTCGAAAAAATCTTTGTAGACGAAGGCCAGTTTGTCCGTCAGGGGCAGACCTTATTCCGGATCATGCCGAAACTCTACCAGGCAGAACTCCTGAAAGCCCAGGCGGAAGTTGCCCAGGCTACGATTGAATTGAAAAATGCCAGTACACTGGCCAGTAACAACATCGTTTCCAAAAACGAAAGATCCATGGCCAAGGCTAAGCTGGATGCGGCCAATGCGGAAGCCAAGCTGGCACAGATCCACCTTTCGTTTACGGACATCAAAGCTCCGTTTTCCGGAATAATCGACAGGATCCCTCTGAAACTGGGAAGTTTAGTGGATGAAGGAGATTTACTCACCTCCCTCTCCGATAACAACGATATTTACACTTACTTCAATGTTTCAGAACCCGAATACCTGAATTATCAGCGAAATGTGGCTTCCAGAGGAAGCGATCAGGTAGCCCTCGTTATGGCAAACGGTGATGTATTCCCACAGAAGGGGCAGGTACAGACCATCGAAGGACAGTTCGACAGCGAAACCGGGAACATTGCCTTCAGGGCTAAATTCCCGAATCCCGACAAGCTGCTGAGAAACGGAGAGACCGGGAAAGTAAGGATGACCCTGCCGCTGAAAAATGCCATGCTGATTCCACAAAAAGCAACGTATGAAATCCAGGATCAGAAATACGTTTTCGTAGTAGATAAAAACGGAACCGTAAAATCCAGAAACATAAAAATAGCTTACGAACTTCCTGATGTTTACGTAGTGGCTTCAGGACTTTCTACAGGAGATAAAATATTGCTTGAAGGCGTTCAGAAAGTAAAAGACGATCAGAAAGTTCAGACAAAGGCTCAGGATCCTAAAAAAGTTCTTCAGTCATTGAAACTAAAAGCAGAGTAGGACTCATTAATGAAGTAAGTAATTATGTTTA
>JAKOOG010000362.1 GCA_022701545.1 Weeksellaceae bacterium
CGCAATCATTTGGAGTTTAATTTGCTCAATCATTCATCCGGCCAATAAAATTATCCAGCATGAAAAAACCTGAAATTTTCCGGACGAATCCCCTGAAATCCATGTTAAAATTCTTTCCAATTCCGTATCTTTGGGAAAAATTTTTACAAAAATGATCGAGTGGAAAACCGCCAGAGAATACGAAGATATTACCTATAAAAAATCCAACGGGGTAGCGAGAATTGCTTTCAACCGACCGGAAATCCGTAATGCGTTCAGACCCAAGACAACCTCGGAACTGTACGATGCTTTTTATGATGCCTATGAAGATCCTTCCATCGGAGTAGTGCTGCTTTCCGGAGAGGGGCCAAGCCCTAAAGACGGAGGCTGGGCATTCTGCAGCGGGGGCGACCAAAAGGCAAGAGGGCACCAGGGATATGTAGGAGAGGACGGAAGACACCGTTTAAATATCCTCGAAGTTCAGCGGTTGATCCGTTTTATGCCGAAAGTCGTGATCGCGGTGGTTCCGGGATGGGCAGTTGGTGGAGGACACTCGCTGCATGTGGTTTGTGATTTAACCTTAGCCAGTGAAGAACATGCCATTTTCAAGCAGACGGATGCTGATGTAACCAGCTTCGACGGCGGTTACGGATCTGCTTACCTGGCGAAAATGGTCGGTCAGAAAAAAGCCCGTGAAATCTTCTTTTTGGGCAGAAATTACTCCGCTCAGGAAGCTTTGGAAATGGGAATGGTGAATAAAGTGGTTCCTCATGCCGAACTGGAAGATACCGCTTACGAGTGGGCCCAGGAAATCCTGGCCAAATCCCCGACTTCGATCAGGATGCTGAAATTCGCCATGAACCTTACCGATGACGGAATGGTAGGGCAGCAGGTTTTCGCCGGCGAAGCAACACGCCTGGCCTATATGACCGAAGAAGCCAAAGAAGGGAGAAACGCCTTCCTGGAAAAAAGAAAACCGAATTTCGGGGAAGACCAGTGGATATCTTAAAAAATAAGTAATGGGTAATCGGTAATGAGCAAATTTTTATTACCGGTACCCATTGCCCATTACTCATAAAACTATGACAGATTGGATAAAAGCCGCAAGGCTTAGAACATTGCCGCTTTCCTTAAGCGGAATTATCATGGGATCTTTTATTGCCCGGTGGAGACTTTACAATGAAGGCGGAACTTGGGACTGGAGGATTTTTGCACTCGCCCTGGTGGTGACTTTACTCTATCAGGTGCTTTCCAACTACGCCAACGATTACGGCGACGGCATCAAAGGGACGGATACGAAAAGAGCGACCGAAGCGGAAGCAAGAGCCGTAGCTTCAGGAAGAATTACAGCTAAGCAAATGAAAAATGCGGTTATTTTATTTTCCATACTGTCTTTTGTTGCCACTGTTGCGCTGTTGTATCTGGCATTTGTGCCGGATTATATGTATGAATTTTATATCTTCATCGGTCTCGGGATCGCCTGTATTTTGGCTGCGATCGGTTATACGGTAGGGAAAAAACCTTACGGCTACATGGGACTGGGAGATCTTTTCGTGTTCATCTTTTTCGGACTGGTTTCCGTATGCGGAAGTTATTTCCTGTTTACCAAATCGTTCAGCTGGGATATGCTGCTGCCGGGAGCGGCCATCGGAATGATGAGCATGGCGGTTTTGAATCTGAATAACATGAGGGATATCGAAAGCGATAAATTATCCGGGAAAAACAGTTTTGCCCTGCGCATCGGATTTAAAAAAGCGATGATTTATGAAATGGTGCTGCTTAATTTCCCTTTGATTTTCATCTTAATGTTTTTAGGCGTGAACGGATTTTTCCAGACGCAGAATTACTATGTTTTCATCGTCATGATCCTGATGCTCCCTTTGATGAGGATCAGAAGAAATATCATGACCGTTAAGGATCCGAGAGCGCTAGATCCGTTCCTGAAACAGGTGGGGATGATAACATTGATGATGGCCGTTCTTACGGCAGCCGGGCTTAATTTGTTTCATTAATCAGCGTTATTTGCACTGATCTTAAAATAAAGTGTTTTTAAACCCCAGCTTGTTATCATCATACCCAATGGGTTTATTGCTGTATCAGATATCTTTCAATTTTATACGATCTGACAGATTTAAATTTAATACTATTCAAAAATAAATTAAATATGAAAATTAAATTTTTAGGACAAAACTGTTTTTTGTTCACCTATAACGACAAAACAATCTTATCCGATCCCTTTTACAACTATAAAAAAGCAGAATCCGGATTTGATATTGCGGCTCAGAAAATCGATTATATTTTACTGACGCACGCTCACGGAGACCATATCGCCGATGTGGAAGAAGTGCTGCAGCATCATCCCGAGGCAACGTTGATCGGCGTTCCGGAAATCTGCGGGTATTTCAAAAGTGCAAAAAATACGGATGATGTGAACTTAGGAGGGTCGGCAAAAATCGGCGATCTTAAAATTTCCATGGTTCCGGCTCACCATACAAGCTCGTTCCCGGACGGAAGCTATGGCGGTGTTCCGGTAGGATATATTTTCAGGCTTCCTGAAGGCAAAAACCTGTATATGGCAGGAGATACTGGAGTAATGGCCGATATGGAGCTGTTTCCGAGGTTATACGGTAATTTAGACCTTTCTATCCTTCCGGTAGGGAGTCATTATACCATGGGTCCTGAAGAGGCCGTTTATGCAGCTTCAGAATTATTAAAAACACCGAAGGTAATCGGATGCCATTTTGATACGTTTCCTGCGATCGAGATTAATCATGAAAGCGCAGTGAAGCATTTTGCAGACAGAAACGTAGAACTTGTTTTACCGAAACTCGGTGAGGAGTTCGAATTCTAAATAGATATTGAAAGGTAATTTGAAAATGGAAATGCTGAAAGGTTTAAAAACAAAAAAAGATAATTCTCAAATTACCTCTCTTCACTTAAAACCAAAAAAAAATGGCAAGCTACCTAAATCACACCGCTACGACCAATTACCTTTGCTGCGTTCCCACCCTGGAGGATTCTCAGGAGCTGGTTGTTTAGGACTTGCCGTTGCAAAGGTAGGAATATTTTACAAAACTCAAAACATTATTAAAGAAAATTCATGGAAAAAACAGGCTGTTGGCGGTAGTTTGCTGAAATTCAGCCTAATAATTTTCAATAATTTTCTAAAACATTAGATATGACGAAAAGCTCTTCCACATTAGGAATTTTACTGTTTGGCGCTACGATGATCGTTTTTTTCGTAGTATATTACTTCTTCTCAGGAGTTAATTATTTTGATATTTCACTGAAAGCCAATGCTTTCGTTCTGCCGATTATTTATGCCGGAGCAGCGTTCTGGTCGGTGAAATCCTATTGGGGCAGCCATCGGGTAGTAAGCTTTAAGGATGCTTTTAAAAGGGCATTTATTCCGATGTTTATCGGGGGAATTTTATCCATTTTCAGCATTTATTTATTTTTAAATTTCGTGGATACGGATGCTAAAAAGCTGCTGAATTACCAGTATGTGACCCGCCAGAAATCGGAAATGGATAAGGAATATCAGTCGGCAAGAAAAATTTTGAAGCACCAGAAAGACATCGACGAACTGGATCAGAAATATCAGGAAAGGCTTCCGAGTTTCTCTCCGGATGCCGTGAAAGGAAAAGATATGCTTACGGCCAGTCATTTTTCAGGATATTTTGCGGCAATCCTTATATTTTACGTAGTTTTGTCATTGTTTTTCGGAGCGTTTTTCAGAACGAAAACGATCTATCAGGAAGAGCAGAATCAAGAATAATTTTTTATTAAAATTAAATGAATTTATCAATAGTTATTCCGTTACTGAACGAAGAAGCTTCTCTGGAAGAACTTTTTTCGAGGATAGACAGCGTTTGCCGGTCAAACGGTTTATCCTATGAAATCTGGTTTGTCGATGACGGAAGTACGGATTTGTCGTGGAGCATCATTGAGAACCTGAAAGTTCAGCATCCTCAGATCCATGGCATCAAATTTTCCAAGAATTACGGGAAATCCCAGGCGCTTCATGCCGCTTTTGAACGTACAAACGGTGATGTGATCATTACCATGGATGCGGATTTACAGGATTTTCCGGAAGAAATACCGGAACTGTATGCCATGGTCATCAATGAAAATTACGACATCGTTTCCGGCTGGAAGAAGAAGCGGTTCGATAATGTAATGACAAAAAACGTTCCTTCCAAGCTGTTCAATGCAGCAGCGAGAAAAGTTTCCGGCGTTTACCTTCACGATTTCAACTGCGGATTAAAAGCTTATAAGAAGCAGGTAGTGAAATCCATTGACGTCTACGGAGATATGCACCGGTACATACCTGTTCTGGCAGCCAATGCAGGATTCAGAAGGATTACGGAGAAAGAAGTTCAGCATCAGGCAAGGCCTTACGGAACTTCAAAGTTCGGCACCGAAAGGTTCATCAGGGGATTCCTGGATCTGGTAACCCTTTGGTTTGTCAGCCGTTTCGGCGGAAGGCCGATGCATTTTTTCGGAGCCGTCGGCACTTTAATGTTTATCGTCGGTTTTCTATCGGCACTCTGGCTGGGCCTTTCCAAGCTTATTGATGTGGCGAGAGGAATCTACGGGCATCTCATTACCAATAATCCATGGTTCTTTATTGCTTTAACGATGATGATTATGGGAACGCTGCTTTTCGTAGCCGGATTTTTAGGGGAAATGATTATCCGGACAAACCGGGAGCACAAGAATTACAATATTGATGAAGTGATTTAGCATGGAACATAATTTCCCTAAAATTTATTCAAGAAAAACAATTTTGGGCTTTTCTGTTTTTCTTTCCATGCTTTTTGGGGGTGTTTTGCTGTATCAGAATTTAATGGATGTCAAAAAGAAAAAAGAAGCTTATCTTGTTTTAGGAATTTCGGTTTTCTTTACCATGGTGGTCATCTGTATCGGAAGCCTTCAGGAACATCCTAAAAGTTCTTTGGGGTACATTAGTGGTTTGTTGGGAGGAAGCCTGCTTTCCTATTATTTTGTGCCCAAATATTTTCCGGACGAAGAACAATATCCGAAAAAGCCGGTCTGGAAACCTTTAATCATAGGGATTCTGATTTTTGCCGGTTTTATGGGTTTGGTAATCTACGGAGGAGCATAAAAAACAGATAAGCTAGGTCAAGATCAAAAATGAATAAAAATAGTTGTCTGAACTGCGGTCACTCTATTTCCGGTGAGTATTGTGCTCATTGCGGACAGAAGGCGGACACGGTAAGAATAACTTTGCATTCTTTGATCAGAAATGATATTCTCGGATCTGTATGGCATATGGAAGCCAAATTTTTCCGTACCTTGAAAGAGGTCTTGATGGCGCCGGGAAAGACAGCCATGAATTATATTTCAGGGAAAAGGATCAGATACAATAATTTTATCCCGCTGTTGCTGGTTCTTTTCAGCTTTAATGTGCTGGGTTTACATTATTACGAAAAATTTGCATCGGCAGAAGCGCTTGCAGACGATTCCAGTGTAAAAGCCTTTCTTTCAAAATATTCCAAAACGGTTTTATTTGTGATTATTCCGCTGCTTGCGCTGAATGCCAGTTTTTTATTTAAAAGAATAAAATTGAATATTGCCGAGCATTTTATCATCGGAACCGTTGGTCTTTTAGGAATTTTAATACTATTTTTGTTGGATGATATTGTAAGCCTCGTTGGTTTATGGAAACCGGTTTCGAAGATTGCGGATATCATCGACAAAGCTCTATTTGGTCTTTCTATTCTTTTCCCGGCAGTTACATATTGGAACGCTTTTAAAAATTCATACTCAAAAACAGGTCTGTTCTGGAGAGTATCCGTTCTTTATGTTTTAATGGGATTGGAAAGTTTGATCGTGAGCCTGATTTTATATAAAATATTTTAATTAAAATATGAAAAAGATATTTTACACATTCGCTTTTATGGCGTTGGTTTCCTGCGGAAAAATTTCCCCGAAAGGAAATATCGAGCGGAAAGATGTGGATGTCCCGGAATTTGTGAACCTCGATCTGGAAGGGAAATTCCGGGTGTTCTATGCAAGAGGAAACAAAAACTTCGTGGAAATAGAAACCTACCCGAATGTGGCGGATAATCTG
>JAKOOG010000388.1 GCA_022701545.1 Weeksellaceae bacterium
CCGAATTCCTGGTGAAGGTCGCTGATGATCTGTATTTTCATCAATAAAGGTTTGAAAGCTGAATTTATCGCAAAAGTAATAAAAGGCGGGGAAACAACAATTCTTTTGAGACCGCCAAACGCCATCATCTGTAGAAATCCATGCAATGGCAGGAAATGTACCTGTACCATACCGTACGGATCAATATAATCTGGTTACGGAAATAATTTATGAAACCGCCATTTCTTTCTGCCGGCTCCTAAGGTTCCGGATGACCAGGTAAAACAGCATCCCCAAAGCAAAAACGGCGTATCCGATGAGAATGGTGATGCTTAAATCTCCGACCGCCATTCCGGAAGGAAAAACCTGACTCATCAAGGTTATGAACGACAACCCGAGCCCCGCCCCGAGGAAATAACTGGTAGACCCTAAGCTCGCCGCCACGCCGTAATCCGAAGCGTTAACATCCTGAATACCCAAAACGGATAAAGCCGTAAAGCAGAAGGTCATCCCGATTCCCGAAATACAGGCGGCTCCGGATAACACCAACGGCAACGGATGGCCTGAATATACGGAGATCAGCAACAGAACACCTCCGGCCAGCATAAACCCCCATCCGAAAATGCCCATCTGTGCGGAATTCAGCCTTTTAGCGACATGGGGAAGAACAAATTTCGCTACCAAAGCCGATACGACGCTGAAAGGCACAAGCATTAATCCTGCGGAAGCCGCACTAAACGCCATATCTTTCTGCAGCATCAGGGAAATCAGGAATAAAAACCCGATAAAAAATGCTCCCAACGCGACAAATGCAAAATTGGAAACCATTAATGAAGTATGCCGGAACAGGCTGATATCGATTAAAGGTTCAGGAGCCGACTTCAGGCGGTAAACGACAAGCACCAACAGGATCGCTGCCAAAAATAAAGATCCTGCAATGATGAAAGGCTGCTCTTTGATATGGATCAGTTCATGCACTCCGTATGTAAGGCCCAACAATCCTAAAACCAGCAATAGGCCGGACAGCAGGTCGGTCTTCCGGGATTTTCCTTTTTCATCGCTTGGAAGGTACCGGTAGGCAAACACCAAAGTAAGGAGCAAAACCGGAACATTGATGAGGAATACCCAATGCCAGCTCAGATAGGTGCTGATGAGCCCTCCCAACGACAGCCCACTTCCCGAACCGATGGCCGCAAACGAGCTGAAAATTCCGATGGCCCGGCTTCGCTCCCGTTCTTCCCTGAAGGTATGGGTGACGATCGACATGGCAGAAGGCATGATAAAGGCTGCCCCTAATCCCTGCAAAGCCCTGAAAACAGCCAGTGTTCCGAAGTTCATTGATAAACCGGCCCCTAAAGATGTGAGCATAAAGATCAGGGAACCCCAGAGAAAGATTTTCCTGTGCCCGATCCGGTCGGAGAGTTTTCCGCCGATGATCAGAAATCCGCCGAAAAACAGCACATAAAGCGTCTGCAGCCACTGCACCGTCTCTGCGCCGATCCCGAATTGCTCCTGAATGGAGGGAATGGTAAGGTTGATGATGGCAATATCCAGCGCTTCCACAAATGTTCCTGCCGATGCGATCATCAGGATCAGATTCTTTCTTTCCATAAAGTTCATTTATGCTGCAAAATTAAAATTAACAGAACATATGTAAAAATTATATATTAAATTTGGAACATACTTATATTTTAACAGAAATAAAAAGAACCCATATCCTTTTATTTATCGTTTAACCCGAAAAAACAGGACAAATGACCGCAGCCCAATATACCGTTGACGAAAAAGACCTTTCCATCCTCCGGATTTTACAGAAAGACGCCAAGCTGAGCATCCGTGATGTTGCCGCCAGAATCAACCTCAGCCCCACGCCTACCCATGAACGGATCAAAAGGATGGAAAAGCTGGGCATCATCAAGGAATACACCACCGTGGTGGACCGTAAAAAAGTGAATAAAGGAATGATGGTGATCTGCATGATTGCCCTGAACGTTCACCACAAAAAAACGGCCGGCAGGTTCATCGAAGAAGTCAGCAGGCTGAAGGAAGTGGTGGAATTCTATAACATCAGCGGTGATTTCGATTTCATGCTGAAAATCCTGGCTCCGAATATGGATGAATTCCATGAGTTCTTCGTCAACAAATTGTCCGAGATCGAAGGCATCGGCCAGACGAAAAGCATTTTCGTGATGAACAGCATTAAGGAAAGTACGCAGATTTTATAGTAAGTAAAAGGATTTAACCGGTAAAAGTATTGTATTGATTTCATAAAATCCGTATCTTCAATCCTCTAA
Source organism: Weeksellaceae bacterium (assembly GCA_022701545.1). Classification (GTDB taxonomy): domain Bacteria; phylum Bacteroidota; class Bacteroidia; order Flavobacteriales; family Weeksellaceae; genus Chryseobacterium. The sequence continues at coordinate 2,274 of JAKOOG010000388.1, forward strand.
AATAAACCTACGATGCCCTGGAATCCTGACGTTTACAACCAATTCAAAAATATCCGCTTTCAACCCTTTTTTGACCTTTCAGACCTGATGGCAGATGAAAAAGACATGAAAGCCATCGATTTGGGATGCGGAACGGGCGAACAGACCGCCATCCTCGCTGAAAAATTCCCGCAATCCTTCTTCACCGGAATTGATTCGTCGCCGGAAATGCTGGCTAAGGCCGGGAATCTTCAACATGAACGGCTTCATTTCAGGCAGATGACCACCGAAGAAGTTCTGGAAAGCGGTGAAACCTGGGACCTCATTTTCAGCAATGCGGCCCTGCAATGGTCTGATCACCATCAGGAATTATTCCCGAAATTAATCTCAAAACTGAACCCCGGCGGTCAGATGGCGGTACAGATGCCTTACCAGCCGGGGAACCTGCTGAACCGGATTTTATCTGATCTGGCCTCGGAAGAACCCTTCAGCACCCAATTGAACAGCTGGAACCTCCATTCTCCGGTTTTAACCCTCGATGATTACGTCCAGATTCTTTTTGACCACGGCCTAAAAGATTCAAACGTCTTCCAGAAGGTGTATCCGATTATTGCCGAGGATCATGATACGTTATTCAGTTTCATCTCCGGATCAGCACTGATCCCTTATCTTGAAAGACTGGACGAAGATCAGCAAAACGTTTTCACGACCGAATTCAAACGGAGAATTGCAGCAGCATTTCCGAAACTCCCGGCGGTGTATTCTTTCAAAAGGATCCTGATGTATGGACGGAGGGGATAGGAAAAGAGGTTGAAGTATTGGTTTATTCTGAGATGATTTATGCCCAAAAGTAAATTTTGAGGATTGCTTTTAGAATTATTCTGTTTTTTATCATACAAATGCTTCTTCTGTTAAATCTTTTCAGATGGATTCTGATGGTAAGATTAAATCTTTCACCTGATCTTTTGATTGAATGAATTTCTTTCGGAATCAGATATTGAGACTTCCTGCCTGTCTGTGAAAAGATGTAAAACAACCAGCAGGATATTCTTGTTGATAAATTGGTTTTTGTTGCTAAGCATTTAGGGATTGCCGAGGATGATATTATTTTTTTAATGAAAAAACAGTGTTCCTAATGAGGTTTCTATAGAAGATACCGCAGTGCTGGAACAGCTAAAACTCATCAATAAACTTGATGCCGAAGAAAAAAATATGCTTTTAAAACTTATCGAAACTTTCGTCTCTAAAAAACATTTCAAAGAGTATCTACAGAAAAATATTGCTACGCTTTAGTTTCGTTTTGTAACAGAAAACAAAACAACTTTACAATAAAAAACCTCGCAAATTGCGAGGTTCTTTATATATCAGATCAAAGCCCGGAGACTTTGCGCAACGGGAAGTAGCTTTATTTAATTGATTTCATATTAATGAATTCAATTTCATCAATTTCACGTTCTAAATATCCAACAACTTTATCCCAACTCTCACTAAGAAAAAACATGCCATAATACTTTTCTCCGAGTATACTTACAAACCTTAGTTTACTTTTTGAATAATTTTCTAAGCCTAATATTAAGTTGCCTATTTCGTTCGATATTATATTATTACCATTTCTTTTGGCAGTATATTGTCTAATTTTATATACTCCTATTAAGTTCTCTTTTTCAAAATTATCACTATTACTGATTTTAATTTCATAGTTTTTAAAATCACCTAACATTTGTCTTTCTTTCTTTATTAAGCTAAATATATTTTCAGTTTCTAACATAATAATTTATTTTGATCTTGGTAAAAC
>JAKOOG010000389.1 GCA_022701545.1 Weeksellaceae bacterium
TAGAAGAATACAAGATTCCGAAAACCACTTTGTATAAATGGCTGCAGAAGTATAATACCGAAAAAGAAAGCAAAATATAACAGCAGCTGGCGCTGACCTCCATATCCAAATAATTTTTTTCCCATGAGCTATCCGAATTATAAAAAGATCTATACTGATATGATCACCATAAAACATCCCGATAAACTGGAAATCTGCAGCGATATTCTGAGAAAATCGAAACTGGGTACTATTGATATTATCAATCTCCAAAAGAAATCTTCGGTTCGGAGAATGTTTCTACAGGACAGTTTAACCAACATTATAAATCCTACGACAAATCCACCATCCTGAAGATTCTGGAGTATCAAAAAGAGAATACTCTGAACAACAGCGAACTGGCCAGACATTTTAAGCTAAGCAGAAATACTGTCACCAGATGGAAAAAACTGTTTTTTTAATGCGGCATCTTAAAAATTATCCGGTATTTATTATAACCAAAAAATTTAACCAAGTCCAGTTTAAACCGATTGTATTTTAATTTGATCAGGAATTAAAGAAGCTGACCCTGTTTCAGTTCAAATATTTCATGACTTTGATCATTAATCCCATAAATTTCCTTATTTTTCCGGACTAAATTCGGTTTCATTGAAAGCAAAAAAATTTTACGGACAGCTCTATTTTCAGGTAATTGTTGCCATTGTGGCAGGGATACTTCTCGGCAGGTTTTATCCCGAACTGGGCGAAAAGATGAAACCCTTGGGCGACGGATTCATCAGGTTGGTTAAAATGATTATTGCCCCGGTGATATTCATTACCCTCACCCTGGGAATTGCGCATATGACGGATCTTAAAAAAGTGGGAAGGATCGCTGTAAAAGCCATGATTTATTTTCTCACCTTCTCCACGTTGGCGCTGATCATCGGATTAATTGTCGGAAACGTACTGCAGCCGGGCCACGGTTTAAATATCGACCCCTCTACCCTGTCGGGCGATGTTTCACAGTATCAGCAGAAAGCGCATGAATCTACACTCACGGGCTTCATCATGAATATTATTCCCGAGACCCTCTTCAGCCCGCTGGTCGGGGAAAATATCCTTCAGGTGCTTCTGGTTGCTGTTTTAACGGGAGTTGCGTTGGTGCTGACCCAGGAAAAAAGCCGTAAAGTCACGGAATTCCTGCAGGCTCTTTCCGCTCCGGTATTTAAAATCGTACACCTGCTGATGAAGCTGGCGCCGATCGGCGCTTTTGGAGCTATGGCCTTTACCATCGGGAAATACGGACTACATTCCGTTATAAACCTCATCTTCTTAGTGGGGACCTTTTATATTACCTCCGCCCTGTTTGTAGTTTTGGTGTTAGGTGCCGTAGCCTGGTACAACGGTTTCAATATCTTTAAACTGATGTATTATTTAAAGGAGGAATTGCTGCTGGTATTGGGAACCAGCTCTTCGGAATCCGCCCTTCCGGGGATTATGGAAAAACTGGAAAAGGCAGGATGCTCAAGAGCCATCGTCGGATTGGTAGTCCCGACCGGCTATTCTTTTAACCTTGACGGTACCAATATTTATATGACTTTGGCTTCCCTGTTTATTGCACAGGCTTTAAATATTCATCTGCCGATCGAAAAGCAGATCATGCTGCTTCTGGTCGCCATGCTCAGTTCCAAAGGGGCTGCCGGCGTTACCGGAGCCGGATTCGTTACCTTAGCCGCCACCCTGGCCGTCGTTCCCGAAATCCCGATTGCAGGCATGACCCTCATCCTGGGAATTGACAAATTCATGAGCGAATGCCGCGCTTTGACCAACGTTATCGGGAATTCCGTAGCAACGGTGGTCGTAGCCAACTGGGAAAAGCAGCTGGATAAAGAACAGCTGCACTATTGCCTGAATCATCCGGGTGAGGTGGAGAAAAAATTGGAAATGTAAAGATTTTTAGTATTAAATTTTAATGAAGAAGATTTATCATACAGGGCTTTTGTATATATTCTTATTTCTTTTTCCATTATCTGTAAAATCTCAGATGGATGTAGAAAAAATCTCTCTTACAGTATTAAAAAGTAAAGCCATCGGAAAGAGATTTATTTTTGGTAAATGGGACGAAAAAGGAGGAATGGAATATCATCTTATTTACTTAGGTTCAACAAAAACAAATAATGGAAAGATCTATAAAATAATGAATTTAGTTTGGCTTTGGGGATTATCCAGAAGAGCGACGAACAGAATTTTAGTTTTTAATGGGAAAAATCAATATGTAGGCAATTATTATCTTACCATGATTACTGACTTACCTACACAATTGGAAAACAGGAAATTAATCTTTGAAAACATATCTTCCGACTGTGATAGAAAAGTGGTATCAAAAATCAGTTTAGCCAATGGATTGCCTAAAGAATTTTTCAGGAAATGTACAAGGGAATCAGGTGATATTTATTCTTTTACTAATCAGTAATCTGCACTTTCCTTATATCAATATATTTAAGCTCGCAGGCTGCACCTTTATATGGATCGGGGACTTTATTTTGTTGAACTCCCCGTCCAGATGCCAGTTTTTCGTATTGACTTTAAACTCGATTTCCGAAACAGGAAGATAGGTGATATAATCGTCTTCCTTCAGTTTTTTGGTAAACATCCTGAAGGCAAAAAGCGGAGAGTACCTCAACGGAAATTTTTTCACCAGCACCATATCCACCAGTCCGTCGCTTTTGCTGGCGTGCGGCGCAATGTACGCGTTGTTGCCGAACTGACGGGTATTGGCAATGTTGACCATTAAATATTTCCCATTGTGGGATTTGTATGCTTCATCAGAAAATTTCAGCTTGATGGGCTTATAGCTGAAAAAGGTCCGGAGCGAAACCTTAATGTAATTTTTAAATCCTCGGGTGGTTTTTTCAAACTCTTTGACCACCTTGCCGTCGAATCCGGTGCCGGAAACATTGATGGAAAGACGGTCGTTCACCGTAAAAGTATCTATTTTCCTGGATTTTTTAGCTTCGATTTTCTTTAACAATTCATCCAGGTTTTTACTGAACTGCGTTTCATTGGAAAACCCGTTTCCCGAACCTGCCGGGAAAATAGCCAGGATCTTTTCGGTACCGATCAGGTTTTTCGCTACCGTGGAAATGGTTCCGTCGCCTCCGATCGCGACAAATACATCAACTGTCTCAAAATGATTCCGGATGAATTCATCGGTTCCTGCAATGGAGTCTGAAATAAAATATAAAGGATCTTTCACCTTCGACTTCAGTTCATTGAGAAACGGCTGATAATTTTTTTTCGCCGAAAAGGGATTGATGATGAAGGCTGTTTTTTCCATTGGTGCAAAAATAAAAAATGCTTCCACATCCGGAAGCATTAATATTAGTTAATTTTCATTCTTTTTGCGAATTCAGGATTCAGGGTTCCTTTTAACTCAGCCCAAGAAATGGGAATCGTGATGTCTCCTGCCGCAAAAGCGGTAATTTCGTAGGGGCTGTAATGGAAATAGAGGTTTTTGCCGTCAAAATAGAAATTTTCCGTTGCCGGAATCTTATCCACCAGCAGCATTTCGGAATTGTTCACCTGCCCCTTATCATCGGTGGTTCCGCTGTTGATCTTATTGATATTTTTCATCAGCAGTGCTTCCAGATTGGCCTCAGGCATGGAGGTAATGTCTTTAAGCTCCAGTTTCTTACTGTTTTTAAGGTCGAAGACCCTTTCCGAGAATCCGTAATTATCATGGGCACCACCCTGGTAAGATCCCCAGAGGTATTCGATGTGCAGATAATCATTCATATTGGATTTTACATTCATCCCGGTATCGGAGTACCATTCCTGGGCAAAAGTAAGATCGGAACCCCATTCTTTGGAATCTTTCCTGATCTGGTTGAAGTATTCGTTTTTGCTTTTCTGAAGGTAATTCTGCAGTCCGTTTTTAGAAAAATCACTGATGCCTTTTTCGGCAAAGTAAATGCTGTCCAGTAATTTTTTATCCTTCAGAGTTGGAAAAACCAGCATTTTGGAGGAATATTTAACCATCAGGGAATCATTCACTTTAACGGAATCGTTTATCTTCACCGAGTCTACGGTAAATCTTTCCGCTTCCAGAGCTTCCGTGGTACCGGCAGTATTGTTGTTCTCTGTTTTTTTACAGGCTGAAACCGCCAATAGGGAAGAAAGTGCCAATACGGCAATCGTGTTTTTCATAATTCTTACTTTCCTTCTTATATGCAAAAACCATTCAAAACTGAATGGTTTTTTATTTATTTTGAATTTATTGCCTTTAGGATTTTTTTACCAGACTGATAACCTGGTTCTCCTGTTTCGATGCAACGCCCCAGATCTGCTTAAATGCCGGATAGTATTCTTTAGGATAGTTCGGGCTCAGTATTTTTGTGGTGGAAACCACTTCAATTTTGTTTCCTTTCTGTTCGATCACATAGCTGTATTCGATTTCCTTGTCATCGGTAACGATTTTTTTACTCTTCGGCATTTCCTCAACGGCATAACCCTCAGGGATTTCAAAAACGATTTTTTTTATCCTGGTAAAGGAAGAAATAAAATCGATCAGGTATTTCCGCTCTTCAGTCTGATCGAATTCATTGGAATTTTTGTTCAGGAACAGCATCGGATTGATGATCATTTTCTTCCCGATCCTGTCAATCAGGTTTTCGGAAGAAAACTTCATGGTACTCTCAAAATCTCCGTTTTCCAGTACTTTCGAATCGATATCGGTAAAATCAATGGCAAAGTTTTCTTTGTACTGCTTCTTGTATTTGTCGGCATTGTCGTCATAATTTTCTTTGGCAAACATCGCATAAGTCCCGGTATCTTTATCCGAATAGGTACCCGAAATGCTTCCGTCGGCATTGATCCTGGCTTCTGCCGTCAGGTAAGTGAAGCTTGTTTTGGCATTAACCATTGAAAGCTGCTGGACTTTATCTTTCGAAATTAAAATTCCGAACTGGTTCCAGTCTCTCGGCGGCAGCTGGTCCATTGCAGACTGTTTTGAGGTGGCATCATACAAATGAAAGCCGTCTTTGGTCTGGATGGCCGCGATCACAAAATTCATGTTGGAAACGTTGGGCGATGTGATATTGATAAGGCCGTGGCTTACTGTAGAAATCGTTAGCGGATCTGCCTTAATTCCCGCTTCACGAAGGAGCATCACCAGGAAAAGATTAATTTCCGCCGCATTCCCGGTTTTGGTTTCAAGCATTTTTTTGATCCCGTCTTCTACATAAAGCCCCTGGTCTTTATTCCAGGTAAAGGTATTTTTAACATAATTAAAAATAGCATTTGCTTTTTCGGTTTCGTTGGAAATACCGGAGATTCCCGCCGGCATATTTTCCCGGGCCAATTTTGTTTTTTTCAGTTCACCGCCGAAATCTTCATTATCATACAGCCTTTCCTTGATCTGCTCCCATGAAGAAGAATAGAGTTTCAGCTCCCTGAAATTGGTAGAATGCAGCTCTGCACTAATTTTCGTTCTGTAATTTCTGTCATTGCTTACAAATTTTTCGGTTTTAAAACCTTTTACGTTTTCATATCCGAAACGGTAAGTTCTGTAATTGGTTCCGTACATGGTTCTCTCTTCCACTTCCCTGTATTTCGGATTCAGGAATCCGGTATAATTTACGTTATAGGAAATGTTGGACGGGCTATCCAGCACATATTCGGTATACAAGGAAGGGGTATCCGTCTCAATCAGGATCTCAGGGATGATGTATAAAAACGGCGAGGTAACTTCATACTGGTACTCGATAACGGAACCGTTTTTCACATTCGGAAACGCAAATTTGGTAATTGCAACATACTTGCTTTCCTTGCTTTTATATTTCGAACTTTTGTCGACCTTTGTCGCAATGGATGCCCCGTTTTCAAGGTTATAAGTAAATGCTTTTATTTTGGAAAGGGTTTCCTGGTCGCTTCCGTTCTGGTACAAAGGAATTTCGAGATTCAGCCAGTCTTCCGCTTTGTCTTTGTCATAGATTTTAATTCTGTAAAAAGCCTGCTTTATCAGATTTCCGGTATTGTTATCAATACTGAAGTGCAAGGACTTATATAAAATTTCCGCAGGGGCGTTTTCGTCCAATGCCGGTTTCTGACGGGATAAATCCGCATCATTAAATTTAGGATGTTCAAGAAATGCATGTTTCTGTGCGTCAATAAACATAAAATTCATTGAGCAGACAGCAATTAGAAATATTTTTCTCATGTTAAATTTTAGAAATTAAAATTTTTGAATTGTCAATGTTAATCGTTTTTTTTCTGAAGCTCACGTAGTCGTTGTACTTCTCTTTCGGGTACAGGCCTTTATTGATCCTGATCGTCCGGCTTACCTTCAGCTCTTCCCCGTTTTTCACAAAGCTGAGCTTATAGGTCCCGAATTCGGAATTCAAAGTAACATTTTCAGGCAGTTCCTCTACTTTATAGTTTTTGGGCAGCGCAAAGCTGATCTCGTATTCATCCTCAAAAGACTGTCTCAGCTCAAATGGCAATGCTCTTTTTTCATCCGCTTTGTACACATTATCGGCATAAATCGGTACGGCCCTGAAGATCATGCTGCTCCCCGCATTTTTAGAGTAATTGTTTGCTTTAAAATCAAGATCGAATTTGGCCACGGCGTTGTCTTTATCATTCAGGAAATTCTTCAGTTCAATTTTTTCAAAATGCAGAACGTCGAGAAGATTTTTTACCGCTTCGTTTCTTTCTTTAGGAGACATCGCCGACAGCACCAGATTATTGTCGTACTGGATCCCGGTATAGGCAAAATTTCCTTCGCCGGAAATGCTGTTGTCTTCATTCAGCTTTATTTTTAAAAGCTGCTTTTCTTTACTCTGATCTGCCGTGTAGACCGGTGTATCGATCAGTTCGATCCCATTTTTACGGATGGAAAGCACATTGCGGTCGGTCGTATTAAAACTCAGATGGTTGAACGCCACCTGCTGCGAAGTATTCTCCAGCCAGATGTTTCCTTTTTCTGTCGGAACCATCAGAATAACATGGTTTCCGCCCATTTTCGGAAAATCCTTATCAAAAGAAACCGGCGAGGAACTGGCATTAATCACCGAATAATACGACGGAATGCCTGCTTCGTCCAATAACGTTTTCATATAATTGGTCAGCCCTTTGCAGTCGCCGTATCCTTTTTTCTGAACTTCATCCGGAAGCATCGGCTGCCATCCGCCGATTCCCAGTGCTACGAAAATATATCTTGTCTTGGCCTGCATGTACTGGTAAAGCTTTTTTACTTTTTCCTCGGTTGTTCCCCGGAGATTCAATGCGGCAACTTCCGCTTTGATGGCAGGCGTCGATAAGGAAACGGGCTGCAGGATGCTGTTGTAATACCAGGAACCGAAATCACTCCAGCTGCTGATGCTTCCCTGCTTGCCTTCGAGGTTAAACTTTGTCAGGGCAAAGCTTACTTTCGGCAGAATCTTTACCGGCTGGGGCGATAAAAACGCATCCTCAATAGCCGGAACATTTGTATAGGTATATGTTTTTTCTCCTGCATTTTCGCTTTCATTAACGGAAGCGAAATTGTATGCGGAGGGATAGATTTTGGTTTTAAGCTCGATTCCGGATTTGTTGATGATTTTCATCTGCGCCTCTTCCAAAGAAACGTTGGTTGCCCTGAACGGAATAAAATCCGGCATGAAGACCGTATTCTTATCACCCATCTGGTAGGTAAACTCAACGGTGTATGGATATTGGTTTGGTGTGTAAGACAAGGCCATTAACCGGTTATCCGAATAAAAAGTCCCCTGATTATTATTGGCAAAATCCCCGAAATCCGACCTGGAAAACGATTTTATCTTTTTACCGGATTCATCATAGATATTGACTTTGATATCGGAAATGCTGTTCCCTTTATCATACGGAATAAAAATCTGTGCATCGGCATCCCCATCTTTGGTAAGAACGGTGGTTACTGTATAAAACTGATACCTGATATCGTCGATTTTGTTGATCTGGACCGTGGTAAAATCTTTCCGGATAACGGCATCTGCATTTTTCTTAAGTTGTTCAGGAATTGCAGAAACGGGAAAGTTCTGCGTATGGTAAAAAGAGGCTATTGAAAGGGCTCCAATACAAAGTATTTTCATCATGGTTACTAAAATTTAGCAAAAATAATGAAATCTTATTACGGATGAAATAATTTTTTATGGTATTACGTATAATTCACATTTTGGGATAAAAAAAAGACTTCATTACTGAAGTCTTTTTTAGTTTATGTATAAGAATTATGCATCAATTTTGGCATACTTGGCATTCTTCTCAATAAATTCTCTTCTTGGCGGCACCTCATCACCCATCAGCATCGAGAAAACGTTATCCGCTTCCACGGCGTTATCGATGGTTACCTGCTTTAAGATTCTGTGTTCAGGATTAAGCGTTGTTTCCCAAAGCTGCTCAGGATTCATTTCCCCAAGACCTTTGTAACGCTGTACCTCTACCCCTTTGCCATCCGGAGACATTTCAAGTGTGAATTCCTCGCGCTCTTTTTCATTATAAGCATACTGCTTCTTATTTCCTTTCTTCAACAAATACAAAGGCGGCTGGGCAATGTAAATATAACCGTTTTCAATCAGTTCTTTCATGTATCTGAAGAAGAACGTCAGGATCAGGGTCGAAATGTGGGAACCATCGATATCAGCATCGGTCATAATAACGATCTTGTGATATCTTAATTTCGCCATATTCAGCGCTTTGCTGTCTTCTTCCGTTCCTACGGATACGCCCAAAGCCGTATAGATATTCTTGATCTCTTCGTTATCGTATACTTTATGAAGCATGGCTTTTTCTACATTCAGAATTTTACCTCTTAATGGAAGAATGGCCTGGAAGAACCGGTCACGGCCCTGTTTTGCCGTTCCACCTGCGGAATCCCCCTCTACCAGGAATAATTCTGATTCGGCAGGATCTTTGGAAGAACAGTCGGACAGTTTCCCCGGAAGCCCGGAACCTCCCATCGGAGATTTTCGCTGAACCATTTCACGGGCCTTTTTCGCAGCCTGTCTGGCTTTGGCTGCCAATACAACTTTCTGTACGATAATTTTTGCCTCGTTAGGGTTTTCTTCCAGGAAATTCGTTAGCATTTCCCCAACGATTTTATCTACCGCACCGGAAACTTCAGAATTCCCCAGCTTTGTTTTGGTCTGACCTTCAAACTGAGGTTCCATTACTTTTACAGAGATTACTGCCGTTAATCCTTCACGGAAATCATCTCCTGTAATTTCAACTTTTTCCTTAGCCGGAAGTCCGAGCTCGTCAGCATATTTTTTAAGTGTCCTCGTCAGTGCACGTCTGAAACCGGCCAGGTGGGTCCCTCCTTCATGGGTGTTGATGTTGTTAACGTAAGAGTGAAGGTTTTCCGTAAATGACGTATTGTAACGCATCGCCACCTCTACCGGAATATCGTCTCTTTCGCCTTCCATGAAGATTACGTTTTCCATGATGGACTCACGGTTTCCGTCGATGTAGGCCACAAATTCCCTTAATCCTCCGTCGGAATGAAAAACTTCGGTTCTGAAAGATCCGTCTTCCTGCTTTTCCCTTTCGTCGGTAAGGGTTATGGTAATTCCTTTATTTAAATAAGAAAGCTCTCTTAAACGGCTTGCTAAAGTATCGTAATTGTAAACAAGTTCGGTAAAAATCGTATCATCCGGCTGGAAAAACTGCTTGGTTCCTCTGTTTTCGCTGTGTCCGATCTCTTCAACGCCGGTCTGTGCCTTTCCTTTGGAATAGATCTGCTGATAAACGTTGCCGTCTCTGTAGACGGTTGTCACCATCTCGTTGGAAAGCGCGTTCACACAAGATACCCCAACCCCGTGAAGACCTCCGGAAACCTTATAGGAATCTTTATCGAATTTACCCCCGGCTCCGATTTTGGTCATTACAACTTCAAGCGCGGATTTTTGTTCTTTTTCGTGAAAGTCTACGGGAATTCCTCTACCGTTGTCGGTAACTTCAACCCCGTTTCCTTCTTTAATGCTGACGAAGATGGTGTCGCAGTATCCTGCCAACGCCTCGTCTATAGAGTTATCTACTACTTCATAAACCAAATGATGGAGACCTCTTACTCCTACATCACCAATGTACATTGAAGGACGCATACGTACGTGTTCCATCCCTTCCAATGCCTGAATACTACTCGCTGTATATTGTTTCTGACTCATATAAATATTAAAAATTTCTGCTGTGCGCAGAGACCTACAAATATCGTGATTTTTTTCGAGTTATGAAAGTTAAAATGTATCAAAAAACACAGGATTTTCCAACAGAAAAAGGAACCTGCTTCACTTAAAAAAGAACAAAGTTAAAACCTATTTCTCAAAGGATTGCTGTTGTAAATCATACAATGCTTTTCTAATTTATGCGTACCTTTAATTACTCAAAAAATTGAATTCATGGACGACTTTCTTGCAGCCCGTGCTCAGATGGCGATGTCATTGGGTTTTCACATTATTTTTTCCTGTGTCGGCATGGTGATGCCTTTCCTGATGGCTTTCGCCCACTGGAAGTATTTAAAAACAAAGAATGAAGTTTATAAAGGGCTTACCAAAGCCTGGAGCAAAGGAGTAGCGATTCTTTTTGCCACAGGGGCCGTTTCCGGCACCATGCTCTCTTTCGAGCTCGGGCTTCTCTGGCCGCAGTTTATGAAACATGCCGGGCCGATTTTCGGAATGCCGTTTTCCCTTGAAGGAACCGCATTCTTCATTGAGGCCATTGCCATCGGCTTTTTCCTTTACGGATGGGACCGCTTCAATAAATGGTTCCACTGGTTCTGCGGATTTCTTGTTGGTTTAAGCGGGCTGGCTTCAGGGATCCTTGTTGTTGCCGCCAATGCCTGGATGAATTCACCTGCCGGATTTGACTACATCAACGGGGAATATTTAAATATCGATCCTATCAAAGCCATGTTCAATGATGCCTGGTTTTCCCAGGCCCTGCATATGACGGTCGCGGCATTCTGTGCGACGGGATTCGCCGTGGCCGGGGTTCATGCTTTCCTTATTTTGAGAAAAAAGAATGTTGAATTTCATACCAAAGCTTTTAAAATTGCCGCAGGATTTGCCCTTATCGGAGCCTTTGGGGCGCCTTTAACCGGTGACACGGCCGCCAAATCGGTAGCCAAACGACAGCCGATTAAGCTGGCCGCCATGGAAGCCCATTTTGAAACGGAAAAAGGAGCAGCCTTTGTGATCGGCGGTATTCCCAATGAAAAGAAAGAAGAAATAAAATACGCTATTAAAATTCCAAAGCTGCTGAGCTTTCTGGTCAGCAGCGATTTCAACAGTGAGGTAAAAGGCCTGAAAGATTTCCCGAAAGATGAATGGCCGCCTGTAGCTGTGGTGCATTACGCCTTTCAGACCATGATCTTCTTTGGAGTGGTTATGATTATTATCGGGTCTATTTTCCTGTATGCAACCTTTTTCAAAAAGGAATGGCTGACTAAAAGATGGCTGCTGAAAACATTTTTAATTGCCACCCCTTTCGGATATATCGCTTTGGAAGCGGGATGGACGGTAACTGAGGTCGGACGGCAGCCCTGGATCATCTACGGAGTCATGCGCACCGTGGATGCCGTAACCCCGATGCCGGGCATTCAGTACTCGTTTTATTTCTTTACCGCAGTTTTTGCATCGCTTTCTGTTCTGATGGCCTTTTTGCTGAGCCGTCAGATCAGAATGGTCCCGAAATTATATGATCCAACGGATCCTCAGTTTAATCCTAAAAGCAAAGAATCATGATTTACGTTGTTATCGGTTTTCTCTGGCTGTCCATCTGCCTGTATGTTATTTTAGGAGGTGCCGATTTCGGCGCAGGGATCGTAGAGCTGGTTACCAGGAAAAAGAACCGCCCGAAAACTCAGGTCATCATGTACGAATCGATTGCGCCGGTTTGGGAGGCCAATCATATGTGGCTGATCATTGCGATTGTTATTTTATTCGTCGGATTTCCCAAAGTTTACACCACCCTTTCCACTTATCTTCACATTCCACTGGTGCTGATGTTGGTCGGGATTATTGCCCGGGGAACGTCTTTTACCTTCCGACATTATGATGCCGTGAAAGATGAATGGCAGAAAGTATATACCCAGATTTTTTACTTCTCAAGCCTGCTGACTCCCTTTTTTCTGGGACTGATTGCGGCCGCAACGATTTCACGCTCCATTCAGCCCGAGGCTGATAATTTTCTGGATCTTTATATTTTCAGCTGGCTCAGCTGGTTTGGTGTGGCTGTAGGATTATTTACCGTATCGATCTGTGCCTATCTGGCCTCTATTTTTGCGCTGAGGGAAACGTGCGACCGCATGGAACTGAAGCTGATGATTAAAAAATCGAAGCAGACGATGGTTTTTGTGGTCATCTCCGGAATCCTGGTTTTTGTAACGGCTTATATTTCCGGAATCCCGCTTGTGATATGGGTATTTTCAAAACCTTTGGGAGTTATGGCTACTACTTTTGCAACCATCTGCCTTTTCCTGATCCTCAGAGCCATGCATACCGGAAAACTGCTTTCCGTACGTGCGCTGGCCGGATTTCAGGTCATCATGATCCTTGTGGCAGCGACTTATCAGCATAACCCCAATATCATCCTGTTCGGAAACGGGCAGCATCTTTCACTTCTGGAACATGTAGCTGCTCCGAAAACCATCAATGCGCTGGCCTGGGCCCTGATGCTGGGCTCTGTTTTCATTCTTCCTTTCCTGTTTTATCTGATGCTCTCCTTCAGTAAACAGCGAAGAAAATTGAAGGAAACGGCAAAGCCGGAAACGCCGATCAAACCGTAAAACGGATTAGACGGATTTTCATGGATAATGACGGGGTTTCGGGTAACCTTCGCCACCGGTTTGTTTTCAATTTTTGGAGTATATAAAAATTTCAACATTCTGTATGTCATCCGGAGGAATCCGGATGTAGTACCAGAGAACAGCATAGAAGATTCGTGCCCGGAGTTTTAAACGGAAATCGAAGATTCGACACATCAATCACAAGAATACTGGATAACATGGATCTGAAAGTTCAACATCCAATTTGTCATTCCCGCAGGAAATCTCAGCATCGTATCAGAGAGGTTCACGAAAGATTTACGTTTGAATTACTACAGTTAGCAGTAATCCTGACATAAAAGACTTACAGCATCCGGTTTCCTTCTTCCT
>JAKOOG010000393.1 GCA_022701545.1 Weeksellaceae bacterium
GTAGATATGATAAACAGAAACGGAGCCTGAAAATCAGGCTCCGCGTATGTATGTTTCGTTAAAAATTTACTTCCCTAAATAAGATTTCAGGATCTTACTTCTGGTGTTGTGTTTCAATCTCTTGATCGCTTTTTCTTTGATCTGACGGACACGTTCTCTGGTAAGGTCGAAAGTTTCACCGATTTCTTCCAGCGTCATCGGGTGTTTCCCGTTCAGTCCGAAATACAACCGTACCAAATCGGCTTCTCTTGGCGTCAGGGTATTCAATGCCCTTTCGATTTCAATCTGAAGCGATTCCAGCATCAGGTCTTTATCCGGGCTTGGAGATTCTCCTGAACGCAATACGTCGTAAAGATTGGAATCTTCGCCTTCTACCAAAGGAGCATCCATCGACAGGTGTCTTCCGGAGTTTTTCATCGATTCCTTGATGTCTTCCTCGCTCATATCAAGAACTTCAGCCAATTCTTCCGGGGAAGGCGGTCTTTCGTTTTCCTGCTCAAGATGCGCATAAGCTTTGTTGATCTTATTGATGGAACCGATTTTGTTCAGCGGCAATCTTACAATCCTCGACTGTTCTGCCAAAGCCTGTAAAATCGACTGACGGATCCACCAAACTGCGTAAGAGATAAATTTGAAACCTCTAGTTTCATCATACCTTTTTGCCGCCTTCATAAGTCCTAAATTCCCCTCATTGATCAAATCGGGTAAAGAAAGACCTTGATTTTGGTACTGCTTGGATACGGATACTACGAAACGAAGGTTGGCTTTAATTAATTTTTCCAGTGCTGCCCTGTCGCCTGCACGGATTCTTTGTGCCAGATCTACCTCTTCGTCCGCAGTAATCAGTTCCACTTTACCAATTTCCTGCAAATACTTGTCTAATGAAGCAGTTTCCCTGTTGGTTACCTGCTTAGTGATTTTTAATTGTCTCATCTATTTTATCCTCAAAAAGAGTTTCTATTATATTATACGTATGAAACGCCGAAAAGGTTACAGTAGTTGCAGAAATTTTTTATTTAATTAAACTTGTTTTGAAAAATTAGTTGTAAATTATGCGTTTTACAGTTCCAGAAGGCCGGTATGGTCTTTTTATTTTTTCAGGAGCTGGTTCCCGCTTTCCGCTGCAATCTTTTTTTTCAAAAAAGGATTTCCTCTTCAATCGGGGCTAGGGTGGTAGTCATTTATTTCTGTCTCAGCCGGACAATGAGATATTTTTCTGATAGGAAACTCTAAAGTCAATTGTGAATTCGGCTTTACCGGTAGATGGTGAATCTTCGTTAGGCAAAGCCAAATTCACAATTGACCATTCACCTATATTACAAAATTCATCTTCCTAAAAACTGCCCCGTCGAAAATCCTGAAAGCATTTTTGCCACCTGCCAAGAGAGGTAAATTTTAATTACTTTGATTATTAATTAGTTATATGCTGAGTCAATACTTATTTTGAACGACATTTTATAGGGCTTAACGTATCGCAAATCCACAATTGACTATTCACCATAAAAAAAGCGGAACCGAAGTTCCGCCTTATATAAGTTAAAAACAGTAAATTCATTACTGACAATTCACCATTCACTATTGATCATCCTGTTTTAAAAAAGATCGTTCAGCCATTTCGCCAGCCTCAAACCGCCGTAAAGAAGCTGTCTTTCCATCGTGTCATTAAATTTATACTGGTAATCGTAAGCCAGTTTTGAATCGTTCGGGGTCTGTGCGTAGATTTTATTGGCGATTTTATGGGAATCGTACAGCCAGTCTTCCAGCGTTCCCTTCTGGATCTGCTTTACTTCATCATCCGTTTTAATATCCAGAAGATTCGCATATTCCGTATAGCTGTATTTCTGGGAGTCTACCAGTTTTCCGTCCCACACCGAATGCAGGTTGGTTTTTTCGCCGAAATAAGTAACGTTGATTTTGTTTCCGCCCAGATCTTCCGCTCTTCCTACGTGCAGCGGCTGAGACAGGTCGCCCATGATGTGGATCAGGAAAATCAGCGCGATCTTGCGGTCTTTTTCAGAAGTTTTCGGATCTTTCAGCTGGCTGGATAAGGTTTTTGCCTGAGTGTATAAGCTCGGACCCGCCTGTGCCATCAGTTTCTCTTCAAACACTTTGAAATCCGTCTGCGGATCGATGTTTACGTAATGCCATGCTGAAGCCTGCTTCCAGGCACCGGTGGTATCGGATTTAATGAAATCCGGCCAGTTGGCCCAGTACGCAAGGCGCTCCCTGCCCATAATCTTCTTGATTTCCCTTTTTGCCTTTCCGGAAAGGTGATTCTCTGCAATTTCTGCAATAATCCGGTGTCCTGTAAGCCCCCATGCATACGAATACAGCGAAGAGGCCATGAATGCCAAAACCAGAACTTTAGAATACATACTTTTCATTATAAATAACATTTTCAGGGGGCAAAGATACGGTTAATTTTAAGGCTGGGATCAAAGCAGAGACAAGGAGTGGAAAATTTAATCAAATCTTAATTTCAGTTTGGGCAGGATAAAAGGGCAAATGATTATCGGGTTGTTTTGATAGACCTTTATTCCCTTAATTTCTGAACTTTAGTCTTCAGCCTCACCCTTAGCACCAGCTTATTTTTCTTTTTTCTTCCTTTACTCATAATTATTTACTATTTTTAGGGGAAAATTCATTGGAAAATATTTTTTCAATAATTTGAGATATACTATTTTTACAAGCCAAAATCACAGCAAAGACCATGTATGAGAATAATATTGTAGACATGCATTACAATAAGCTGCAGACCGATTTCAAGGCTGAAGCGGTAGCCGTAAACCTTTTAAAATATCACAGAGCGGTAAGCAATATTTTTATAAACCGGATCGGAATCAACGACCGTGCCTATCTGAAGGATATCAAAAGCATTTCAAGCGATTACCTTGGGTTTGATGAAGAAGTCTTCACCATTGAAACATACAGGGAAGGGATTTACGATTATCTTCCGGAAGGTCTTTTTCATCCGCCATCCTTAGGTGCATCCCGGAAAAATGTAGATACCGTTGTGCGTGAAATCCGTAAGCAGAAAAAAGTAGAGGAGGACGCCCGCAAATTCTTTAAGCCTTTTGAACTGGAAATATTTTTTACGGAGATCAGTGCTTTGCTGAAAGAATTTGATTTTGATATCTCCAGCGATACCGGTGCATTGCTGGACACCGTAAGCGAATTGTGGCCGCTGATCAACAGGCTTGATATTAAAAATGCCTATATCTTCATCTACATCTTGCCTTTTTTTCACCAGATCCGCGGCGACAAAAACTGGTTTGAAAGATGTATGACCGCTTTTCTGCAGGTGCCCGTAAAAGTTACCTTTGCACCGAATATTATCGACAGGATCGAGGAGGAAGACGATTCCATGCTGCTGGGCAATTCGAGGCTTGGGGTAACGTATATTCCGAGCGGGAGGCATATGGACGGACAGAGGAACTGGGTCGTAAACATCGGGCCGATCCCGTACAAGGAAATGAAGAAATATATAGACGGAAATCCGTTCCGGGAAGTGCTGCAGGCAATGTACGATTATTTCCTTCCCGTAAGTGTTGAGATAGAAGAGCAGTTCATTACCGAAAAGAAAGATTATTCTTTTGCATTGGAAGATGACGAAAGAAATACAAACAGGCTCGGATACTCTACTTTCCTGTGAAAATTTTAACTATATTTACATTCACCAAGAAAAAATATTAATTCGAAACAACAGATGGAAGTCTCGTCAGTAAAAGGAATCTTTTTAAGGTATATCATGATGCCTTTGTTTGCAGTGATCATGATGGTAATTTTAGGTGCCATCAGAAGGAATAAGCCTGCTATAAAGATTAAAACCATTATCATTTATTTTCTGCTGTGCAGTTTATGCCTTGCCCTTCCGGGGATTTTCGGATTCGCAGGCAATCTTTTTAACCCTTACTGGTATCTTATCGCACAGATCATTTACCTTATTTTGGGAATCATTCACGTTAATCTCTCAGACCGGTACTTTAAGAAGCATTTTACATCCACGACAAAAAGCTTTTTATTTGAATCGATACTTTCCTTAACGTGTGTCGGTTTCGGAGGATATCTTTTCTACCTGATCTTTAACTGGATGAGCAAAGGAACCGGATATCCGATCATGGCGGCAACCAGTATTTTTATTTTCATGGTTCCGCTCGTGTTCCATTACTGCTATGTACAATTAATAAATATTCCCGTGGATATTTATAAAACCTGGAGATACTCACCGGATCAGAAACTGCCTGACTTTGAAGGCGCCGATTTCGACCGGCTGATGGTTTTAAATGTGGAACTAAGCAAAAACCTTGAGGAAGCCAACCGTTTCAGAATTAAAGCGAAGACCCTTCCGACCGGTGTTACGTTCGGAGACTGGTTTTACCGGGTGGTTGACGATTACAACCATAAGAATCCGAATTCGGTAATCCACCTTACGGATGAAACACAGGAACCGTATTACTGGATTTTCTATACCAAAAAGTCTTTTTTCAGCTTCAGAAAATACATCGATTTCGATCAGGACATTACGGACAACCGCATTTCGGAAAATGATGTGGTGATCTGCAAAAGAGTGATCCAGCATGAGGAAGAAGGAATCCGAAGACCACAATCTCACACAGTTTAAAAATATTGAATATGATACAGCCTATTAAGCATTTTGCCATCAATTGGGTTGACGGGATGAAAGTTTCCCAGAGACATCTTAATGACCAGGATAATTTTTTAATCGATACCATCAGAGATTCCAATTCATTGGGAATCACGACATATAATTACGGGCTTCTGCCCATCTCCAGCGAGTTTACCGACCGTACGATCTTTGATGTCCACAATACAGCTACCAACGATGTGCAGCTGGTGATCAAACGGTGCAGTGCCGTTACCATGGCCGGTTACCGTATAGAATTGGTCGACAGGAGGGTCAGTGTAAAATCTTTGGCGAAATCCATGAATGAAGAACAGGCAGACGGAGAATATTATATTCTGATTTCTGTTAATCCTTTCGATAAAGTGCCGTTCGGCGACATTGATCCGGAGGAAATTCCGCCGCGTCATCCGAATACGCAGTCCAACCACCATCTGGAACTGCTTCCGGTAACGTCCCTGAACAGCAGCTACTCGGGAGGGAATTACCTGATCATCGGAAAAGTGGATCTTAAAGGGAATATCGCACAGGTGGATTCCAGCTTCATTCCACCTTGTACTTCAATACAAAGCCACCCGGCATTGCAGGATTATTACAATGTCTTTGCAAAATCCGTCGGAAATCTTCAGCAGTATGCCTTCAAGATCATCCAGAAAGCTTCTCATAAAAACCAGAATACGGCATTGGCACAGAACGTTAAGTTTTTATGCAACATGATGATCAATACATTTGGCGATATGTATTTCCAGTTCAGGAACATTACCCCGTATCAGCCGCCGGTATT
>JAKOOG010000405.1 GCA_022701545.1 Weeksellaceae bacterium
AATTGTCGCCGTTACTGGCCAGATCCGAAGACGTACTGCTGCAGCTTAAAAAAGAAAGAAGTGCTACACCGCAGAGTGCAGCACTTCTAAGTACGAAACTATATGAATGTTGTGATTTCATATCAAAAATTATTGCATTCTACGGAATTCAACTTTATCAACGCTTAAACTATTGACAGTTGCTCCTCCACATTTAATTTCCAAATACACTGTCCCTGTAGTTGTCGCCGTATAAATTCCGCCATTTTTAGAACTATTGCATCCTACGGAGGAAACTTTTCCTCCAAATTTACTGGTACCGCAACCATCCCAGGTATTGATGTTTCTGTAAATCGTACCGCTGATATCCTGTCCGTCTACCGGAGCCGTATTCAGCACATATACCTCAAACCAGGTATTTACCAAAGGAGTATTTGAAGCGGCTACCAAATCGATGGAATATTTCTGCCCTGCCACTACATTTACGGCCTGATAAATTCCCTGCTGGCTATTTCCGCTTGCTACAATTGTTGCTACGCCGGTACCATTACCTACGACCCACTGTGCTCCGGAAGCACTGATTTTATGGATAGACCATTTTGCGGCTTCAGCCGGCGTATCAAATCTTCCGCCTTGGATCATATTTCCGGCAACAGGATCTGAAGTAGGAACAACAACTGTCTCACTAGACGTTCCTCCTAAAACCCCTCCAACACCTATAGCCTGATGCTGGATGACATATGTTCCTGCATCCGGCAGAAAAATTTTTTCTTCTTCCTTACCTGTATTAAAGCCATCACCATCAACATTCCATTTAGACATCAAATAATTATTAAAATTTCTTTTTACGGAATAATGGTTTTCTGAAGTTTTGGTAATCTTAAAAGAAGCATCCAATGGTCCCTGAACAATACCATTTCCTTCACCATCAATAGAATCCGGAGTACAGCTTGCTAAAAAGAAAATTGCTGGGCCTAATAATAAACTTTTGCTAATATATTTAGTTATCATTTTTAATTTTTATTTGATTAATATCCTGGGTTTTGTTTAAGGATTGTACCTGTAAGTTCGGTATAAGGAATCGGCACAATCTCATTTTTCCCGGCAACAAATCCTCTTGAACCAAGTTTGGCAGGAGCTTCACCCCATCTTACCAGGTCGAACCATCGGTGTCCTTCTCCTGCAAGTTCCCTTCTTCTTTCATCTTTTACTGCCTGTAAGCTTACAGGTACTGATGCCAGACCAACTCTTGCTCTTACAGCATCAAGTAAAGCCTGTGCCCTCGAACCTGTTCCGTTTAATGCCTCAGCTTCCATTAAATAAGAGTCTGCAAGTCTCAAATAAATATAATTCTGGCGGTAATTTAATTCTGCAGCACCCGGTAACGTCGTTACCTCATCTTTGGTCGGTATATATTTGTTCAGGAAATATCCGTTATCCATATAAGCAGGTGAATAATCTGCTTTGCCCTGTTGTTTAAGGGTTTTTACATCCAAAATCGTTGCATTGAGTCTTGGATCTCCCAGCATAAAATTATACAGGTCAGAAGTAATCGGGTTGAACGCCCAACCCGCTACAACATCAGGTGCATCCGCTGTTTTTTTACTGTATCCTCTTGGCGAAATCATAATACAGATCGAGTTACCTTCATCAGTGCCCTGTCCCCAGAAACTCCAGTCGGAATTTCCTTTATTGGTATGCATTACTTCAATGATGGATTCTGAGGTAAATTTATTATCCGTTACCCATAAGCTTGCAAAATCATTTACCAGCTTATATCCGTACTGACTTGTTCCACCGGGTGTTCCGTTTACATCGGCAAGCTGGGCTGCAGCTTCTGCTTTTTTATTATCAAACAAATAAACTTTTCCAAGCAATGCTTTGGCGGCTCCCTGAGTCAATCTTCCTTTCTGATCACCGGTAACCGTCATCGGAAGATCCGGAATTGCTGCAAGCAAATCGCTTTCAATCTGAGAATAAACGGCCGCTTTTGGTGCCTGTGGAATGTTATAATAATCGTCGTTTGCTTTGATCTCTTTTAGAATTAATGGAATATTTCCAAACATTCTCACCAATTCAAAATAATACAAAGCCCTCAGAGTTTTAGATTCCGCTGTAAATCTTCTTTTAATTGAATCACTCATGTTTGCAGCAGGAATTTTCTCTATCAGAACATTAGCTCTTGAAATACCTTGATAATAATCTCTCCAATAGCTTACAGGCATGGTGTTCGGATTAAGCTGATAATTGGATAATCCTTGGATACCTGCTCCATCCGTTGAACTTCCTCCTCCTGCATAAAAATCATCAGATCCTGCATTAAAGAAAGTCACCATATTTTCAAAACCACCGGCGTATTTTCTCAACGGATCATAAGTCCCAACCAGAGCAAAAAAACACTCCTGCTCGTTTCTGAAAAAATTATTGGTATCGAATGCCCCAAGATTTTTTACATCTTCCAGGTTCTCCGTATTACAGGCCACATTCATAAGTCCTGTCCCGATAAATAGTGATGCTGCTATGCTTATTTTAAATATTTTATTTTTCATTGTCTCTAAATTAGAATGTAACGTTAGCTCCGAATAAGAAAGTTTTAGCCTGCGGATAATAGGCCCGATCGATACCAAAGCTGTCTCCGGCTGCAATCTCAGGATCGTATCCCGTGTATCTCGTAAAGGTGAAGAGATTTTCTCCTGTCAGATAGAAACGTACTTTATTTACTCCGAAGTTTTGAGTCATCGATTGTGGAAGGGTATATCCAAGCTGAACCAATTTCACCCTTACATAATCTCCTTTCTGCAGATAATAATCTGACATCCAGGTGTAGTTGTGATTGGTATCATTGGTAGTTACTCGAGGAGTTGTATTAGAAGTTCCTTCACCGGTCCAACGATCCAAAATGGACGTCTGATAGTTTGCATTTAATATATCAAGACGTCTCAGACCCTGGAAGATTTTATTTCCTGCCTGCCCCTGAGCAAATACCATTAAATCCCAGTTTTTGTAATTCAGGTTAAGTGTCATCCCGAATGTATACTTCGGAACGGAATTACCAAGATTTACCTTATCAGCATCACTGATTTTCCCATCTCCGTTTGTATCTGCCCAGATAAAATCACCCGGTTTTGCATCAGGAAGAAGCAATTGTCCGTTTGCATTTCTGTAAGCATCGATTTGTGCCTGGTTTTGGAAAATACCCATATTTTTATATCCGTAGAATGATCCGTAAGATTCTCCTACCTGAATTCTGGAAACAGGCCCCATGGATTGGAAGCCAGGACCATCGATATACAGCCGTCCGTTCTCAAGACTTGTCACGGTATTTTTAAGGTATGCAAAATTCCCGTTTACAGATACTCCCCAATCGGACCAGTTTTTCTTATAACCCAACTCCACTTCTACCCCTTCGTTTTCCATATCACCGATATTGGCTGTAGGTGCAACAGTAACCCCTACATATCCAGGAATCTGAACCTGTCTAAGGATATCGGAAGTTTTCTTTTTATAATAATCAACCGTCAAGTTGAAATTGGTTAATAATTTGAAATCTGCTGCAATATTCAGCTGTGAAGTGGTTTCCCATTTAAGATCCGGATTTGCCAATGTATTCGGAATATATCCGGGCATAATGACATTGCTTCCATTGGTATAGTTAGCACCGGGAACATAGAAACTGGCAAAAAGAAAATCTCCGATACCATCATTTCCTAAAACGCCATATCCTCCGCGCAACTTTAAGTTGTTAACAATGCTATTCTGTGGCCAGAAGTTTTCTTTTTCAACATTCCATCCTACAGAGAAGGCAGGGAAAGTTCCCCAGTGGTTATTGGCGCCGAATTTAGAAGATCCATCACGTCGGACTGTTCCTGTAAATAAATATTTGTTTTGATAGTCATAAACGATTCTTCCGAAATAAGAAGCTTTGTGGGTATTGATATAATCCCATGCATTCATATTTTTCTGATCCTGAGGAATATAAAAATTAAAAGAAGCATCCTCATAACTGCTGATTGGCAAATTGGTATGCGTTACCGTCTGTCCGAAACCTATATTGTATTCATAATAACCGGTACCCGCCAAAACATTTAAACTATGCTCTCCGAATTTCTTTTGCCAATTAAGGGTATTTTCAAAACTCCATTCCAATTTTTGTTGTGTAGTCCTGCTCAAACTATTAAAATTCAGATTGCTGTAATTCGGATTCAGGTAGAAAAGAGGTGTAAAGTTCTGACTTCCCCAATAGGCCTTCTTCCCATTGATGGATGATTTAAATGTAAAATCTTTGGCAAATCTTACTTCAGCAAAAATATTGGCAATAAAATCATCAGACCAACCTGTATTTCCCAATTGGGTATATCTGAATGCAAGCGGGTTAGACATTTCCTGCCCAACCAGTGAAGAAATTCCATAAGGAATTCCATTTGGATTTCTTACTACATAGGGTTTTGATGCGTCCGGTACATTTGCCATACTAGGATCCAGAAGCGGAGTTGTTGGATCTAGGTTGACGGCAGAACTTAACGGTCCACCAAATTCTCCATTGGAATTGATCCCTTGGGATTTTGTATGGGTATAGGCGAAAGTCTGGCCTACGGTTAACCAATCGGTAAGTTTATGGGTCGAGTTCAATCGTCCGGTTAATCTTTTGTAATAAGAAATATCACTCATGACGATACCCGTCTGGTCAAAATATCCGAAAGATCCGTAAAAAGTGGACTTTTCATTTCCACCGCTGATGCTGATTTCATGGTTGGATCTCTCACCGGTTCCGAAGATCACATCCTGCCAATCTGTTCCTTTTCCTAAAGATTGAGGATTCTGGAAAACAGGATTTTGCCCACCGTTTACATAAGCCTCATTTAAAATCGTAGCATATTGGGTAGCATCAAGCAAATCCAATTTTCTTGCAGCCCTTGCTGTACCGTAAGACCCGTTGTAAGACAAGTTCAGTCTCCCCTTTCTTCCTTTTTTAGTGGTAACCAAAATTACCCCTCTAGCTGCAGATACTCCGTAAATCGCAGAGGAAGCTCCATCTTTCAGGACTTCAATACTCTCAATATCGGATTGATTAAGCCATCCAATTCCGTCAACCACAATTCCGTCCACTACCCATAATGGATCATTATTGGCATAGTAGCTCGTAATCCCTCTTACACGGATGGTAGCTGATGATCCAGGTTGTCCGGAGTTGGTAATCACATTTACCCCGGCAGCCCTTCCCTGCAATACCTGCTCCGGTTTTCCGGCCGGGATGTTTTCAATATCACTGGCCTTGATGCTGGAGATCGCTCCGGTTACATTACTCTTCTTCTGAGTACCATAACCAATCATCACGACTTCCTCAATTTTCTGCTCTTTCGGAAGCGTGTCGTTCTTTGTGTTCTGGGCATTGAAACTGGCAGTAAAATACAGCACTGCCACCATCCCTAAACTCCTAGATATTCTTACATTCATATACAGTTAGTTTTTTAATTCTCAAATTGAGACAATAAAAATATATTTTTTTTTAAATAATTAACATTTTATTAATAACTATTTTAATATTTCCAGTATTTTTGGGGGTTTCAGGGCCTAAATTTAATCCTGCAAACCCTGAATATTTAAAAAAATCCGATAAAAAATTTCCCCAAAATGACGACCAAGCTCTCCAAATTTTCCCTTCCGCTCAAGCTTACCTTTCTTATTTTCTCCATGGTGCTAAACTGCATGGGCATTATAATCCTTCAACTTTCGGAGGCAAAAATCACATATGATAAGCTGGGTTTTCTGGAATCGTTTAAGGATCTTCCGATTGCCTTTATTTCACTTTTTGCCGTCAATTTTATCAGCCGAACCGGTACGAAAAAATCCTTGATTCTGGCATTAACAGTTGTTGGGATTTGCTCACTGATTTTACCTTTTGTCGAAGTTTTCTGGTTTTATAAGTTGTGGTTTGCAATTATCGGGACCTGCTTTGCCATCGGGAAAATATGTATATTCGGAATGATCAGAAATAATATTTCGGACGAAAAATCGCTTGCGAAGACCATGAATAGTGTAGAAGCTTCGTTTATGATCGGGATTTTTGTAGTCAATACCGGTTTCGGCTGGCTGATTTCCAGCCGGTTTTCGGAATTCTGGAAATTTGGTTTCTTATCAATTTCGGTTCTGTCAGGGATTGCGATATTTTTATTTTCAAGACTAAAGATTGCAGAGCCTGAAAAAACAGAGCAAGGCAATGTGTTTAAAGAGGTATCAAAACTAATTAACCCTTTGCTGATTACATTTTTAGCCGTTATTTTCTCAATTGTCTTCGTAGAACAGAGCTTTAACTCCTGGCTGCCTTCTTTTTATAAGAACCACCTGAAAGTCAATTCCTTTTTTGCCCTTCAGGCTTCCTCATTTCTTGCTTTGTTTTCCTATATCGGAAGAATGATTACCGCTAATATTATTCAAAGATTCTCTTTATCAAAATATTACATTCTGTGCCTTTCCTTAATTGTCATGGTACTAATCATAATTATCGGAATTCAGTTTACCGACGCCGACGATTCCAGGACTTTACTTTTTCTTTTTCCGGTAATCGGTCTGTTTCTGTCACCGCTTTATCCGGTGATCAACTCAAAAATGATTGCAATGATTGATAAGTCGAAAGCCAATCTCTTTACTTCACTGATCGTCATTTTCTCTTCATTGGGTAGCTCAGTAAGCTCTATCGTGATGGCTTTGCTTTTCGCAAACCGGATGCTTAATTTTTATTCAGTCTATATTTTAGGTGCGGTGTCTTTGATCTTTATTATTAGCTTAATTTATTTTAGATTTGCAGATCAAAAAAATTAGAAAAAAATTTTATTTTTAATCCCATGAAAATCAACAACGAAAAAAACAAGGAAACCCTTCAGGAACTCATTGATACAAAAGACTTTGTAGCACATGTCTCTGTAGACTGCACCATATTTGGTTTTCATAACAACATTCTGAAAGTTCTGCTGTTGAAGTATCACGACCTTAACTTGTGGTCGCTGCCGGGTGGTTTTGTCTTTAATGACGAAGATCTGCGTGAAGCGGCAGCCCGTGTTTTATATGAACGGACCCATCTTAAGGATATTTTCCTGAAACAGTTCCACACTTTCGGAAGAATCGACCGGACGGAAAATAATGTGCACCAGATCCTGCTCAGAAACAAAGGCGTTGAAGTTCCTAAAGATCACTGGATCTTCCAACGGTTCATCACGGTAGGCTACTGCAGCCTGATCGATTTTTCGATGGCCAATACATTTCCCGATGCCTTTAACGAAAGCTGCGAATGGTTCGAGGTAGACAAGCTGCCCAAAATGGCCTTTGATCATGACCGGATCATCGAAACGGGTCTGGAATACCTGAGAATGAACATCAATACCGAAGTTGCCGCCAGCAATCTTCTTCCGGAAAAATTTACGATGAAGGATCTTCAGCATTTATACGAAACGATTTTAAATGAAACATTCAGGAGAAATAATTTCCAGCGTAAGATCTTAAGCCTGAACATCCTGGAACGGCTGGAAAAACTGTACGACGGTTCTGCCAATAAAGCACCGTACCTGTATAAGTTTAAAAACAGAATGTACAATCCTACCAACCGGTATCCTATTTCCAACGAAGAAGGAGATTAATTTTTACTGCCTCCCCCTTCCAAATCGGGTTTAACATCTTAACAGTCAACCGGTAAAAGACATCTAAAAAAAATTTCCCTGTAATAATGAAAAGTCTTATTTTTAGGAAAATTAAAATAGAATGTCATATTATTCCCTTACCAGCATCCCCGATTATTACGGGATTGATGCTTTACTCACTGAAGAACACAAGCTCATCCGGCAGTCTGTAAGAGATTGGGTGGAAAGTTTTGTCATGCCGAAGATTGACGAGGCCGCCCAGAACCATACCGATATCCCGAACTTAATGAAGGAATTGGGGCAGATCGGGGCTTTAGGACCTTATATTCCCGTAGAATACGGAGGTTCGGGTCTGGACCAGATTTCCTACGGACTGATCATGCAGGAGCTGGAAAGAGGTGATTCTGCCGTACGTTCGGCTGCTTCCGTGCAGAGTTCGCTGGTGATGTTCCCGATCAATGAATTCGGCTCCGAAGAACAGAAGAAAAAATATTTACCTCAGCTGGCCGCTGGAGAAATGATCGGCTCTTTCGGACTGACCGAGCCCAATCACGGTTCGGATCCGAGCTCGATGGAGACCAATTTTAAAGATATGGGAGACCATTATCTGCTGAACGGTGCCAAAATGTGGATCACCAACTCCCCGCTTTGCGATATTGCCGTCGTATGGGCCAAAAATGAAGAAGGGAAAGTTCAGGGGCTGATCGTGGAAAGAGGAATGGAAGGATTCACCACGCCGGAAACCCATAATAAATGGAGCTTAAGGGCTTCCAAAACAGGAGAATTGGTTTTCAACAATGTAAAGGTTCCTAAAGAGAACCTGCTTCCGGGCGTAACAGGCTTAAAGGGGCCTCTATCCTGCTTGAATTCTGCCCGGTACGGAATTTCATGGGGAGTTATCGGAGCCGCCATCGATTGCTACTGCACCGCGGTTCAGTACGCTAAGGAAAGACAGCAGTTCGGTAAACCGATCGGCTCTTACCAGCTGCAACAGAAAAAGCTGGCCGAATTTTTAACGGAAATTACAAAGGCGCAATTGCTTTGCTTACAGCTCGGTAACCTTAAAAATGAGCACAAGGCAACCCCTGCACAAATTTCCATGGCTAAAAGAAACAATGTAAAAATGGCCATCGATATCGCCAGGGAATCACGCCAGATTTTAGGCGGAATGGGCATCATGGGAGAATTCCCGATGATGAGGCACGCTGCCAACCTGGAATCCGTGATTACATATGAAGGAACGCATGATGTGCATCTGTTGATTACCGGACTGGATATCACGGGAATTAACGCTTTTTAAAATATAACCTTTAAAATATAATGAGAGCGTCTGAATAGTCAGGCGCTCTCATTATATTTTTATAACTGCCCAAACCTCATAGGTTTTAAAAACCTATGAGGTTTATTCAATTTAATTACCGCTGTACGCTTTAATTTCCTCTACGAAATTAAT
Source organism: Weeksellaceae bacterium (assembly GCA_022701545.1). Taxonomy (GTDB): domain Bacteria; phylum Bacteroidota; class Bacteroidia; order Flavobacteriales; family Weeksellaceae; genus Chryseobacterium. Next base: position 9,064 of record JAKOOG010000405.1, read on the forward strand.
ACTTGGATTCAGGATTTCCTCGATCAGGCTTTTTACCGATTTCATGGCATCATCGATATCCCCTTTTTCAAACTGTAAAGAAACCACTCCTTTTTTGGCTTCGGCAAAGCTCCAGATTCCTGTTTCAACAGGCATTCCCCAGAATTCCGGGAGGTTCTGCACAACATACTGGTAAATACAAAGCTGTAAGGCCTGTTTGCGATCGCTGTTGTGGAAATATTCATCACCGTTGGTCTCATCAATCTTTACAACCAGGTTCTTAATTTTGGCCGTTTTATAATCAATGATTCTCAGCGTACCGTTTAAGCGGTCGATCCGGTCGATAAATCCGAAGAAAGAAATTTTGTTGTTTTCTGCAAGGTAAAAATCTACCCCTTCAAAACGTTTTTCTATATCCAGAATTTCCAATGTGTTTCCGCTTTTTACAAGCTCAAGATCATAGGTCAGAATATTTCCGATCACTTTCTTAGCAATCGCTTTATGAATAAAGTTCATGCCCTTCTCATAAAACTCCGGCTGGTGCTTCAGCTTTTCAATCGCGGTTTCTATATAATGATCAATGGCTTGAATTGAATCGATTAATTCCTTTTCTTTTAATACTTTACCCTTTAACACCTCATATACTTCTTGAAGCGTGTAATGCACCAGGTTTCCGTAATTTTTTACAGACAGCTCCTCTTCTATTTCGTCACTTTCTGAAGTATTCAAAATCTTGGAAAGGTAAAAATCAATCGGATTATACAGATAACTGGTAAGGTGTGAAGCGGAAACTTTGTCCTTCCATTTTTCAAGCCGCTGCAAAACAATTTCTGTTTTTGAAATTTCAATCGGCTGCGTAACGATCGGCTCTGAAGAATTCTCAATGATGACATGCTCAATGTTATGGGAACTTTCCATCTCGATCTGGGTAATAAACCGGCTTTTTTCACCGGTATTGACTCCTGAACTTAAAGCATTGAACAGCAGATGGACATTCTTGGCATCCTGGATCAGGCGGTAAAAATGATAGGCATAAATACTGTCGTTTTCCAGAAAGGTATGTAGGTCGAAAAACCTCCGGATGTCAAACGGAATATAAGTATTCTGTGAATTTCCGAGTGGAAGTTTTCCTTCATTCACGGAAAGCATGATCACATTCTCGAAGTTCAGCAGACGGGTTTCCAGCAATCCCATAATCTGCAGGCCGCGCAGGGGCTCTCCCTGAAAGTCGATGCTTTCGGAATTGATATGCTGGTTGATCAGGATCTCAAGGGTTTCCATCTTAATGTCAAACTGATATGGAGCCAACTGATTCTTGATGATTCTGAAAGCATTCTCGAAATGCGATACATTTTCATACTGGATATCATCGATTTCCAGCCATTTGATCTGCTTACAAAAATCGATAAGTGTATCAAGATAAACATGGGTGGATTCTGCTTTAATCAGTAAATTATAGTAAGAGAGAGTTCCCAACAGCTCGTTCAGCAGTTTTTTGGAAATGTAAACAATATTCCGCTCTTCGATCTTTGCTCTGAAGTTGTTGATGATCATTTCATCTTCCGCAGATTTGGGAAGCTCTTCCAGAATCGGAAAAATATCCCGGTAATAATAGGAAGACCTGCTTTTTTCCAATTGCTTCTGTAAGTAGAAGAGCTGTTTCACAGCATTCGAAAACGAAAGGTTTTTCAACGGAAAACCCATCGTAATATTCAGGTTCCGAACACCATGCATCACATCAAGGCTTGCCGGAAGCAGGTTTTCATCCAACAGCACGACGGCGGTATTTGAATAGGTTTTATCTTCAATTCCCTCAAAAATTTCCGGTAAAATTTTAGTCTGGGTGATGTTCCCGGAAACTTCGTAGACTTTTATATTTTTAGGCTGGTTAAAATCATCTTCAATCCACTGAAAGGCACGGTGGTCATCAAATTCCTTCCAGGTCTTATGATTCCTTAAAAACTTGCCGGCTTCCTGCCGTTCATCATCAAAATAATAGCGGTCTGCCTGGAAAAAACATTGTGCTTTATCCCATTGCAGAAGGCTCCTCACCAGCCTTTCCTCCGCGGGCGTAAAGGCGTTGAATCCACAGAAAACAAACTGCTGCTTTGTATTTTTAGCAAAATCACCGATTTTGGCCTTTGCCATTTCATTAATCATTCCCGAGGTGGCCCACTCTTTCTCCTGTAGCTTTTTTTTCAAAACCGGAAGGAAAACATTCATGTTCTTCCAGAAATTAAGGAACTTTTTCCGCGGAGCTTCCTCGTCATCACCCAGGTCCTGTGCCCATTCTTTAATCCTTTCTTCATCAAACATATACTGCAGCACAGCAACATCACTTTCGGAGAACTTCAGGACATCATCCCAGTCTTTCTGCAGCGTCGGAAACCATTTCAGGAATTCCGCAAAATCATCGTTCGGAATCAGGTTGAGGCTTTTGTAGACATCAAAAGCAAAAAGCCAGAGCGCAATGCCCTGGATAGCCTGCTGACCGGCAATTTTATCGATCAGTTCCTCAATGGTGAAAAAAGTCGGGAGAAACCCCGAATAGTTGCGGTCTTCCAGGATCCGCCTGATGAAAACGACAGGACGTTTTCCGGGAAGCACAATATTAAACTCAGAGAGATCCGCGTTTTGTTCTAAGAGTTCATGGATAACTTTGTTGAGAAATTTCAAGATGTTTTAAAGCTTTTGTAATTTTCTAGTTCTTCAGCAATGATACGATTATATTCCGATTGTTTCTCTTCTACCATTCCGTTCTTTGTTTCGCCGTCGTAGGTTCGCTGGAAATCCTGGTATTCCTTTAAGATCCGGCTGTAAATGGATCTGAAATATCGATCGAAATCTGCACCCGTCTTTATTTTTTCGGAAACTTCCTTTCTCAGCTTGCGGGCGAAAACTTCGGCAACATCAAAATGCTTCTGTTCGTGCAGAAGAACATAATCGTTGATCCTTTTATCGTCCTTCCATGATTTATCTTCGTTAAAAATCGTTTCGATCTTAATTTTTACCGGTGCTTTGGGATTGGATGATTTTACATAGGAGTAGGACCAGCCACAGTTGGTATAAGCCACTACATTTGCCCCTCTCTGGTTGTTAACCCGGCTTTTAAAATTGCCCCAGTTCAGTTTTCGTCCTTCTTCCCAGTATATCTTCTGGGCGAAAATCATTTGGGAAATCAGAAAACAAGCTACAAAAATTCCTTTCATTTATTTACTCAACTACTATTGTTTTGGTGATCCAGCTGTTATTGCCGTTCCAGAATTTAAACGTATAGGTCCCTTTCTGCTGCGGGCTGAAATTGATCTGGTTGGCAGCGGTGTACGTGCTCTGTGTACAGGGTCCGTCTGTAATATATTTATAAGCAGTTACGTTTCGTGTCAAATTATCGCTGTGAATGTAATCATAACCGTAAAATCCTTCACAGTGAGACGGATACGCAGAATAGGTTTTGATACTTTGTACTGTAAAAACATCCATTGTATCATTAATGATTTTTACACTGTCAATTTTAATCCGGTCTACGGATTCAACCGTGTTATAGTTGTCATCGTTATTACAGGAGGTCAGAAATAATCCTAAAACCATCGCTGAAAAACCAATATGGAAAGACTTTTTCATCGCTAAAATTTTGATTATTAAAAATTTAAACAAAAATTATTCCTTGGTGCCGTTAAACAGGAATTTCTTAAAGTTTTATTCCGCACCAAACCTTTGCACTTTTTTAGTGGGTTTATTTTCTAGGAATTAAAATTTCCTTTCGAAAGATAAACCACTTTCTTCGTATCGTAAAATTCGCCGTCAAAATAATTTTTAAGATTGAAAATTTCACATTTCAGCCCCGCAAGCTCCTCTGCCAGGTCTCCGCCTTTTAAATAAAGAATTCCGTTGTGCTTCGGGTTGAACTGCTCTTTCTCGAATTTCCCCTTCAGCCATCTCAGGAATTCCGGCATCTGCGTTACGGCACGGCTTACCACAAAATGAAATTTCTCCTTTAACTTCTCGGCTCTTCCGTGAATAGCCGTTACATTCTTCAGTCCTATTCCTTCTGCAACAGCATTCACTACTGTAATTTTTTTCCCGATAGAATCGATCAGGGTAAATTCAGCATCAGGAAAGAGAATCGCCAGAGGGATCCCGGGAAACCCGCCGCCGGTCCCGATATCCAATACCTTTGTTCCGGGAGCAAACTCCATTACTTTGGCAATTCCCAAAGAGTGTAAAATATGCTTTTCATAGAGCGATTCCATATCTTTCCTGGAAATCACATTGATTTTCTCGTTCCATTCATTGTACAGGTTTTCCAATTGGCTGAACTGATCGATCTGTGTTTCTGTAAGATCCGGAAAGTATTTTAGTAGTAACGTTGTAGACATGTGAATTATTATAAAAGGCAAAAATAAGTTTTTTTACCCGCTTTATTCAAAAAATAGATCCTGCAAACGATGAGATTTCATCAATAAAGCCATATCCGCGGTTATCATTTGCTGAATGGAATGCCATTGCGGCTGGAATATAAACCATTCTTAGCATCGATACCATTAGAATTAATTACTTTTCATTTTTCTTATGGTCTTAAAATAGTAATTGCATTTAAACAATTTCTTCACAACTTTTTTGCTTGATTTTACCCTGTAAAGAGTACAACCTTTTTATATTTCTGCAAATCAGATCATATTATTTAAAAATCAAATCTTAAATAAAACAAAAAGAATGATTGTGACAACCGCAAAACAACGCCAGCCCTTTGGCCGAAACTAATTTCTTTCGATGGAATTGTCGGTTCTCTTCAACCTTTTGGTAATCTCTTCATCGAGCTTCTGTACCTTTTTCATTTCATCTGTTCCGAATTTAGCAACGTACCCGTCTTTCAGGCGGATGGATACTCTGCTGTCCTGTTTGCTGACGTCCATTCCTTCAATATCTTCATTGGTAAACGAATAGTTGGCCATTGCTTTCCTGTATTCCGCCAGACTGATCTGTTTTGGGGATTTCGGAAGTACCGGAGGCAATGTATTGATCTTTTTAATCTGGATTAAATTGAATGTATGATCATTTTCAGCATCATTAAGCCTGATCACCAACCCGGGTAGCCCATTGAATTTATAAGGTCCGTCGTTTACCGGATAATCTTTGCTGAACCAGGCTTCCCAGGTTCTTCCCTTATAACTGGCCGTTGCCTTCTGACAATTCATGTCATTGATCTTCGCAAATTCTTTTTCGATCTTCCATTTCGGACTTTCGGTTTCCGGGATCAGGATGTTCACGGTCTTGAAGTTATCGTAAAAATTGACTTTCTTCTTCGAGTAGTCTTTTTCTATGATATAACTTAAATTCTGGTCATACGATTTGGCCTGAAAAAGATCTTTGAAGTTCCTGGTTACTGCATAGACTGAATCCCGTTCCTGCTTTGCAGAATTATAAAAATAAGATTTTTTCCCGTCGGTATCGAGGTTCATATAATCAGTAATTACGGAATCTTTTTTAGCCGTGTCCGGCTTCATTTTATATTCATAAACGAAACGGTAGCTTTGCGCCGAAGCCATAGACATGATAAGCAGGAAGAAAAGTTTATACATTTTATTTTTTTTTATATTAGATTTAATAACTACAAATATAGTGATAAACTTGAATGCACCATTCTTAAAGTGGCTTTATTTTATTTTCTAAGAAATACTTTTTTATATATTTGTTAAAATTTGAAATAAATACATGGAGAAACTTTCAGAAAGAGTAAACAGACTTGGTTACTCGCAGACTTTTGTGATGTCCAACAAGGCCAGAGAAATGAAAGCCAACGGAATAGATGTGATCAGCCTTACCTTAGGCGAGCCCGATTTTGATGTTCCGGAGAATATTAAGCAGGCGGCCTTCGATGCCATCAACCAAAACTACAGCCACTACTCTCCCGTTCCGGGGTTCCCGGAGCTTCGTGAGGCTATTGCCCATAAACTGAAAAGAGATAACCATATCGAATATAAACCGGCACAGATCTGTGTTTCCAACGGTGCCAAACAGGCAATCATCAACGTCCTGGCGGCACTGCTGAATGATGGTGACGAAGTGATCCTTCCGAATCCTTACTGGGTAAGCTATGATGAAATGGTTAAAATGATGGGCGGCGTTTCCGTGATGCTTCCGACTTCTTATGTTACGGATTTTAAAATCACGGCCGAGCAGCTGGAAGAAGCTATTACCGATAAAACCAAGGCCGTACTCTTCAGTTCACCATGTAACCCTTCCGGCGGATATTATACCTATGATGAGCTGAAATCTTTGGCCGCGGTGATTGCAAAATATCCCCATGTGACCGTGATTTCAGACGAAATTTATGAGTTCATCAATTATGAGACAAAAACCACTTCCATCGCCCAGTTTCCCGAAGTGTATGAGCAGACTGCCGTTATCAACGGGATGTCCAAAGCCTTTGCAATGACCGGCTGGAGAATCGGATATTCCGCATGCCCGGAATGGCTGGCCAAAGCCTGCGAAAAAGTACAGGGACAGATGACCAGCGGCGCCAATACCGTTGCTCAGAGAGCTTCCATTACGGCTCTACAGGCTGATCCTTCGGAATATAAATATATGATCGACGCTTTCAAAAAAAGAAGGGATCTTGTTTATGATTTGATGAAAGAAATCCAGGGATTTAAAGTTTTGCTGCCGAAAGCAGCGTTTTATTTTTTCCCGGATGTTTCCTACTATATCGGAAAAACATTGAACGGTACGGAAATTAAAGATTCCGATGATTTTGCCATGTTCCTTCTTGAAAATGCCCATGTCGGCTGCGTGGGCGGTGTTTCATTCGGAAGCCCTGAATGCATCCGTTTCTCATATGCAGCTTCGGAAGAAGATTTAAAGGAAGCAATGCGAAGAATCAAAGCCCTTCTGGATCAGTTCAATTAAAGTAAACAATTGAATCCCGTTAAATTTTAACTTAAACATTAAATCCATATTCCAATATTCAACAATGAACATCCTAAAAAAACTAACCATTGCCACCAGCATTGCCGCCGCCAGCTACTGCGGATATGCTTATGGACAGGACTTCCAGTGGAAGGAAGCACAATCAAACGGCTACACGTACAAATACGTGACCAACGATCCTACGGCAGCGAGATATTACACCTTAAAAAACGGGCTGACCGTTATTTTAAGCCCAACCAAAAAAGATCCGAGAATCCAGACCTTTATTGCCACGAAGGCTGGAAGCAAGACCGATCCTTCAGATCATACCGGATTGGCACATTATCTTGAGCATATGCTTTTTAAAGGCACGGATGCTTTCGGTTCCAAAGACTGGACGAAAGAAAAACCACTGCTGGATCAGATCGATGCCCTGTACGAAAAATACAATTCGACCACGGACGAGGCCAAAAGAAAAGCGATCTACAAAGAAATCGATCAGGTTTCCGGTGAGGCTGCCAAATATGCCATTGCCAACGAATATGATAAAATGATGGCAGGCATGGGTGCCGACGGAACCAATGCGTTTACTTCATATGAGCAAACCGTTTATACTGAGGATATCCCGGCCAATGTGACGGATAAATTTCTTGCCGTTCAGGCCGAACGTTTCAGACAGCCGATTTTAAGGCTATTCCATACGGAGCTGGAAGCAGTATATGAAGAGAAAAACAGAGGGCTGGACAATGACGGACGGAAAGTATATGAAGCCATGTTTGCAGCTATGTTCCCGAACAACAATTACGGGAAACAAACCACCATCGGAACAATTGAACATTTAAAAAATCCTTCCTTAAAGGCGATCCGGGAATACTATAACAATTATTATGTTCCAAACAATATGGGAATCATCATGTCCGGAGATTTCAATCCGGATGAAATGATAGCGAAGATCGACAAAGCTTTTTCCTATATGAAGAACAAGCCGGTTCCGGTATATACCCCGGGCCAGGAAGGCGCGATAACCGCACCGGTCACCAGAGAAGTCTGGGGTCCGAACCCTGAAAACATCATGATCGGCTTCCGTTTTCCAGGCGCTACGACAAAAGATGCACGGATGCTGAATTTCATCGGAAGCATGCTGACCAACGGGCAGGCCGGCCTTATCGATCTTGATCTTGTGAAAAAGCAGAAGTTATTGAGTGCCTACGCTTACCCTTATGTTCTGAAAGACTACTCGGCTTTGCTGTTGCAGGGAAATCCGACGGAAGGACAATCACTGGATGAAGTAAAAAACCTTTTGCTTCAGGAAATTGATAAGCTGAGAAAAGGCGAATTCTCCCAGGACCTGATGCAGTCGATCGTAAATAACGAGAAGAAAAACATCATCCAGAAATATGAAAAATATACGTCCAGAGCCGAATCGCTGATGGACGAATTCACCTCGGAGGTGGACCACAGGACCCAGCTGGAATACATCGAGGAGATTTCAAAACTGACGAAAAAAGACATCATGGATTTCGCGTCCAGGTATCTTAAAGACAACAATTATGTAGCGGTTTACAAAAGAAAAGGCGAAGATAAAAACATCGTAAAAGTAGACAAGCCCACCATTACACCGATTTCCGTGAACCGGGAAGACCAGTCTCCGTTCCTGAAGAAGGTCGATGAAATGCCGGAATCCCCGATAGCTCCCGTATGGCTGAATTTCGATAAGGATATTGCGAAAAGCAAAGTAAAATCCGTAGATGTGCTTTCGGTAAAAAATACTGATAATGACTTGTTCAGGCTGTATTATTATTTCGATGCCGGAAAATGGAACAATAAAATACTTCCGATCGCTGCTGAATACCTGCAGTACCTGGGCACAAAAGATAAATCTTCTGAAGACATCAGCAAAGCGTTCTACAAGCTGGCTTCAAACTTCAATGTAAGTGCCGGAAATGAGGAGACCTACGTTACCCTGGAAGGGCTGAATGAAAATTTTGATAAAACCGCCGCTTTATTCGAAGACCTTATCAAAAACTGCGTGGCCGATCAGAAAGCTCTGGATGCTTACAAAATAAGAGTGAAAAAATCCAGAGCCAATGCCAAGCAGAATAAAAGTGCCATCATGAACGGATTAAGAAGTTACGCCCAGTACGGTCCTCAGAATCCTTTCAACAACACCTTGAGCGATGCGGAACTGGATGCGCTGAAAGCGGAAGACCTGGTGAATATGCTGCATGATTTATTTAATTTTAAACATAAGATCCTTCATTACGGGCCGAAATCTGCAGGTGAAGTCGCTTCTTCCCTTACGAAGATCCATCAGGTACCGAATTCTCTGAAGGACATGCCTAAGTCTAAAACTTTTGTACAAATCCCGACAGATAAAAACAAAGTGCTGTTTGCACATTATGACATGGTTCAGGCTGAAGTTTTCTGGGTAAGAAACAGCGATCCTTACAACGTAAATATAACGCCGACAGTAAGTTTGTTTAACAATTATTTCGGTGGCGGAATGGGCTCTGTGGTATTCCAGACGATCAGAGAATCTAAAGCTCTTGCCTATTCTACCTATTCCTATTTCTCGCTTCCCGGTAAAAAAGAAGATAAAGATATGATTATGGCTTATGTAGGAACTCAGGCAGATAAATTCAATGAGTCTACAACGGCAATGAACGAGCTTTTAACGACACTTCCAAAGTCTGATCAGTTATTCGAAACAGCAAAAAGCGGATTGAAGAAATCAATCGCTTCTGAAAGAATTACTCAGGATGGAATCATCTTTACGTATCTGAGAGCGCAAAAGCTTGGAAACAATTCCGACATCAGAAAAAATACATACGAGCAGGCTCCGAAATTAACGTTTGCTGATATCAACAGTTTCCACAATAAGGAAATGAAAGGTAAAAATTACACCTACTGCCTTGTTGCTTCGCAAGATAAAGTGAATGAAGCCGATATGCAGAAACTCGGTGAAGTGAAAAAACTGAACTTAACTGAGATATTTGGTTATTA
>JAKOOG010000009.1 GCA_022701545.1 Weeksellaceae bacterium
TTTTTAATTTAACGCAAATTCAATAGTACTCAATTAGTTTTCATCAGTTTAAAGAGGAGAAATGATTAGAAAATTTAATAAATTTTTATTCTAGCCTCATCAAAAAATCATTTTGACCTTCAAAACTTTTAAAAGTTATCCTAATGAAAGTCTTCCAGCATCCTGCTTTCCGCCTTTAATACGGTTTTACTTTGAATTCACCTAAATTTATTTCCATTATAAAAACATTCCGCCGGACGCCTCAATTCTCTGGCCATTGATCCAGCCGGCATCTTCTGTACATAAGAAAGCTACGACACCGCCGATGTCATCCGGAAGGCCTGCCCTTCCCAAAGCGGTCGCACCGGCCACCATAGCATTTACATGCTCATCGTCTCTTGTTCTTCCGCCGCCAAAATCCGTTTCGATTGCTCCCGGAGCCACAACATTGGATTTTATTCTTCTTGCACCCAGTTCTTTCGCCTGGTATTTTGTAAGCATATCCACAGCAGCCTTAATGGAACCATATACCGATGATCCCGGAAGGGCAAACCTTGCCAGTCCTGAAGAAATATTGATGATTCCGCCGCCCTCATTGATCAAAGGCAGAAACTTCTGGGTTAAAAAGAATACACCCTTGAAATGGATATCCACCACATCGTCCAGCTGTTCTTCCGTTACTTCGGCAATCGGAGCATACAGAGCGGTTCCTGCATTATTAACGAGGAAATCGATGTTCCGGCTCCCTGTGTTTTCCTCAAGATAATCGCCGACCGTTTTTACCAGGGCATCAAAGTTGTTTACATTCTTGGTATCCAGCTGATAAGCAATAGATTTTCTTCCTAAAGCCTCAATTTCAGCGACAACCTTATCGGCTTCTTCTTTATTGCTTTTGTAGGTAATAATTACATCCAGCCCTTTCTGAGCAATTTTTAAAGCTGAATTTTTGCCTAAGCCGCGGCTTCCGCCAGTTACCAATGCAATCTTAGTTCTTGTTTCCATTATTGATTTTATTTTTTGATGGTACAAATTTGGGACAATTAAAAGGCAATGTGTTTGCCCGATTCAAACGTAAATTTGCAAAATTCAAATCAGGAACGGAATTCTAACGGGGCCATCGATGTTTTCTTTTTAAAGAAATTGGAAAAATGGGCGATTTCTTCAAACCCCAATGCATAAGCGATCTCCGAAACATTCCACCGGGTTTGCTTCAGCAGGATTTTTGCTTCCTGGATCATTCTTTCAGCAATGATCTCGGTCGTTGTTTTGCCGGTACTTTCCTTTAGTTTTTTATTCAGGTAATTTACATGAACCGCCAGCCTGTCGGCATAATCCTTTGCCGTCTTCAGCTGCAGCCTCTGATCGGAAGATTCAATAGGAAACTGCCTTTCCAAAAGTTCTATGAATAAAGAAACCACCCTCATCGAGGCATCCTGGGAAGTTGACAGCTTTGAAGCCGGCTGCAGTTTCTGACCGTAATGAATCAGTTCCAGCACATAATTCCGGATCAGATCATATTTAAAAATATAGTCTGAATTGATTTCATTTTTAATTTTGCCGTAAAGAAGCTCGATTTCATCCGCCAGCTCATCATCAATTTCAAATAAAGGAATATTTCCCGGCTGAAAAATCGGAAGATCTTCCAGGGTGGTGCGGGATTTATCCTTTATAAAAAAATCTTCGGTGAAAACGCAGAAACTCCCTGATTGCTCCGGATCCTCCGGAATCCAGTGGTATGGTACCCTGGGTGTGGCAAACAACAAAGCATTCTTTTTTATCTGAATAACCTTATCGGCATATTCGGCGCGGTTTTTTCCCCTAATCAGGCTGATCTTGTAATATTTCCTTCTGTTGTAGGGCATTTGTGCCGTGGCTTTTACTTTCTCAATCGTTTGGGCTATATCAAAAACATTAAAATGCCCGATATCTTTATGCAGGCCCTTCGGAAATACAGATTCCAGATCCGTTCCAAGCTTGGCGGTCATTTCACGGTAAAAATCATCCAGGGAAGTATAGGCGGTATGGGCAGTCTTTTCCATAATCAGAGTTTGTAAAATTCAAATGTAAGAAATAAATAGTTTTGGCATAAATAATTCAAAATAAAAACTTTTATTTTTTTTCAAAACAAAGTGATATAATAACCAATTATTTTATAAATTAGTGACAATCAAATTAAAACAGATTCAATATGAAAAATCAAAACCTCATCAACGGGAAAAAATTAAACAAAAAACAATTGCGTTCTATTACAGGAGGACTTTTAGATTGTTTAGGAGGAAGCTGTCCAACAGTAGATGGATGTCCAACATTAAATGAATATGGTTGTATTACCATTTCAAATACATGTGCACAGAGACAATGCAGACCACAATAATTTATTATTATTATTATGAAAAATCAAAACCTAATCAACGGAAAGAAACTAAACAAAAAACAATTGCGCTCTATAACAGGCGGACTTTTAAATTGTTTAGAAAGCAATTGCCCAACACCAGGCGGATGCCCGATACTAAATGAATATGGTTGCATTACCATTTCAAATACCTGTGCACAGAGACAATGCAGACCACAATAATTTATTATTATTATTATGAAAAATCAAAACTTATCAAACGGAAAAAAACTTAATAAAAAACAGCTCAGATCAGTCACTGGAGGATTACAGCAGTGTATTGATCAGCTAACAGGACAATGTAAAACTTACGGCAGGCAATGCTCGGAGCCTGAATGCCGTTATTTACCTTAAGCATTTTAAATGCATACCACTTCCAATCTCTGAATGGTGACAATTTTAGACAAAAAACGCTCCGGAAATCAATTCCGAAGCGTTTTTCTATATAACTAACTTTAATACTTTTTATACGTTGAATCTGAAGTGCATGATATCACCGTCTTTCACGATATATTCTTTTCCTTCTACCGATAGCTTTCCGGCTTCCTTGATCTTTACTTCAGAACCGTAGGTTACATAATCGTCGTATTTAATAACCTCTGCACGGATGAAACCTTTCTCGAAATCGGTATGGATTACACCGGCAGCCTGAGGAGCCGTCCATCCCTGCCCGATCGTCCAGGCCCTTACTTCTTTTACTCCTGCCGTAAAATACGTCTGTAGTTTCAGAAGATCATAAGCTTTTCTGATCAGACGGTTGACGCCCGGTTCAGTAAGTCCAAGTTCATCCAGGAAAATTTCTCTTTCTTCGAAAGTTTCCAGTTCGTTGATATCGGCTTCGATCTGCGCTGCCAAGACCACGACTTCAGCACCTTCGTTCTTTGCCATTTCCTCAATCTTACCAATCCAGTCATTCCCGTTTTTAATGGAATTTTCATCCACATTGCAAACATAAAGTACCGGCTTATTTGTCAATAGTTGAACATCGCTGATTATTGATTTTGTTGCATCATCAATCGTAAATTCTCTTGCGTTCTTACCGTCTTCCAGGAATTTTTCAAGACTCTGAAGGGTCTCGTAGACCAGGATATCATCTTTTTTTCCGGATTTGATGAATTTTTTTGCCTTTTCAACCGCTTTTCCTACC
>JAKOOG010000016.1 GCA_022701545.1 Weeksellaceae bacterium
CAATTATTTAATCATTTAATTCTATGAAAAATCTAAAATTAGGAATTTCAGCATTGGCACTTACTGTTGCTTCTACTGTGTTCGCTCAGACTACCAACAATCCGTGGTTGATCGGGGTTGGTGCTCACGCGGAAAATCACCTTGCACAGGGAAGTAATTTCAGTAATACGTTCTCTGCTAGAAACTTGACAAAAACAATGTTCAATGTGAACAATTTCTCTATTACTCCACCATTGTCAAAACTTACCGTAGCTAGGAACATCGGTAAAGGTTTGGTTATCGACTGGCAAACTACCGTTGGTAATGTGGAAAATAAGAGATTCAATATGGGTAAAGAGTTCATGTTGATGACAGGTCTTGGTTTCCAGGCTAAAGCTGCAGGGCTTATCTGGAACGAAGAATCTTGGTTTGATCCATATTTGAGAGTTGGTGCCAACTACCTGAGACATGATTATACTTCGCTTACATTCCCAAGAATGGATGCTAATGGTGTAATGGTGAGCAACGGAGAAAACGGTAACGAAAACGGTAAAGCGAACTTCTTCGCTGTAGCTGCAGGTGCTGGTGTTAATTTCTGGTTAACGAAGAACTTCGGTTTAGGAGTACAGGGAGATTACGTAGCAACTCCTGGAGATAAATCAAACGTTGCTAATTTCTGGCAAGCTTCTGCATCTCTTAAATTCAGATTCGGAAACAGAGACAGAGATAAAGATGGTATCTTAGATAAAGACGATTTATGTCCTGATACACCAGGTTTACCGGAATTCCAGGGATGTCCTGATACAGATGGTGACGGTGTTCCAGATAAAGACGATCAATGTCCAGATGTGGCTGGTCCGGTTGAAAACAACGGATGCCCTTGGCCAGATACTGACGGTGATGGTGTAATCGACAAAGATGACGCTTGTCCTACAGTTGCAGGTCCAGCTGAAAACAACGGTTGTCCTTGGCCAGATACAGACGGTGACGGTATCTTAGATAAAGATGATGCTTGTCCTACTGTTCCGGGTCTTCCAGAATACAACGGATGTCCTAAGCCTAAAACTGTAACAGCTAAAGAATTAGAGACTAAAATCGGAAGTGTATTCTTTGATTTCAACAAAGCGACTATCAGACCTGAATCTAAATCTGCTTTAGATGAAGCTGCTGAATTAATTAAGAAGGATCAAGGTAACTACTTACTAGAAGGTAGAACCGATGCTAAAGGTTCTGAGGCTTACAACTTGAAATTATCTAGAGAAAGAGCTGCTGCGGTAGTTGCTGCTTTAGATGCAAGAGGAGTAGATGCTAACGCACTTAAATCAATTGGTGTTGGTAAAGCAAAAGCTACCGTACCTGCTACAGCTTCAGATGCTGAAAGACAAGTAGACAGAAAAGTAGTGGTAACAGCTATCGAAGATGCGGCTCAGTGGAATGCTCTTAAAAAGAGAGATTACGATGATCCGACTCCGGTAAAAGTTAAAAAAGCTCCGGCTAAGAAAAAAGCTCCGGCTAAAAAAAGAAGAAAATAATTAAATTTTTCTAAATATAAATACCTCCAGTGTTCTGGGGGTATTTTTTTTTCGTTGACTTTTAATTAATTTTGTTGAAAATTAAAATTTAAAATGGGAAGAGCATTTGAATATAGAAAAGCTTCTAAAATGGCCCGATGGGATAAGATGGCCAAAACTTTCTCCAAAATAGGTAAAGACATTGCCCTGGCTGTAAAGGCCGGCGGAACAGACCCTGAATCCAATCCTGCATTGCGAAGATGCATCCAGAATGCCAAAGGGGCAAATATGCCGAAAGACAATGTAGAAAGAGCCATTAAAAAGGCAAGCGGTGCCGACGCTGAAAATTATGAAGAAATTACTTACGAAGGATATGGCCAGGGGGGAGTTGCTTTTTTCATAGAATGTACTACGAACAATACTACAAGAACAGTAGCCAATGTAAGAGCTATTTTCAATAAATTTGACGGTAACCTGGGAAAAAACGGAGAGCTGGCTTTTATCTTCGACAGAAAAGGGATTTTTACCATCGATCTTGCCCAGATTAAAACGGATTGGGATGATTTTGAAATGGAAATGATTGACGGCGGTGCGGAAGATGTGGAAAAAGATGAAGAAGAAGTAATGATTACCACGGCTTTTGAAGACTTCGGTTCTTTATCGCACAAACTGGATGAGCTGGGAATTGAAGCAAAAAGCGCAGAACTTCAGAGGATTCCAAATAATACCAAAGAAGTGAATGAAGAACAGTTCAAGGCAAACATGAAAATGCTGGAACGTTTCGAAGACGATGATGATGTACAGAACGTATATCACAATATGGAAATTACGGAAGAGCTGATGGAAGCTTTATAAAAAATAATATAGCATTCATATACAATTAACGTTCAAGTAGTTTCTTTGCATAAAACTATGAAAAGAAACGTTGAATTGGTTGTCATATCGGATGTTCATTTGGGAACTTATGGATGTAAGGCTAAAGAATTACTGAGGTATCTTAATTCTATTCAGCCTGGAACTTTGGTGCTGAACGGCGATATTATTGATATCTGGCAATTCAAAAAGTCTTACTTCCCTAAACCTCATCTGAAGGTGATCAAAAAAATCCTTTCACTGGCTACAAAAAATACCGATGTGTTCTACATCACCGGAAATCATGACGAGATGTTCCGTAAGTTTACCGACTTCGAATTGGGTAAACTGAAAGTCTGCAACAAAATCTGCCTGAATATTAACAATAAGAAAACCTGGATTTTCCATGGGGATGTTTTTGATGCATCCGTACAGCATTCTAAATGGATCGCCAAATTGGGCGGTAAAGGATATGATCTTCTGATTGTCATCAACAATATCGTTAATTGGTTTTTAGAAAAGATGGGCCGGGAGAAATACTCCTTTTCAAAAAAAATCAAAAATAATGTCAAGAAGGCAGTGAAGTACATCGGGGACTTTGAGCTTACCGCTTCCGAACTGGCAATTGACAATCATTACGACTACGTTGTATGCGGCCACATTCATCAGCCTCAGATCCGTGAAGTTGTTAATAAAAAAGGCTCCTGTACTTATATGAATTCGGGAGACTGGATCGAAAATCTTTCTGCACTGGAGTATCATGATAACGAATGGAAAATTTTTTATTATGACGAGCACAAGCATTTGCTGAAAGACGACATCGAGGAAATTAAGGACATGGACAATACGGAGCTCTTAAAAATCGTAACCAGTTTTACCAAATGAAAATTCTCTATTCTTTCCAGGGAACCGGCAACGGGCATATCGCGCGGGCACAAGAAATTGTCCCGATCCTAAAAAAATACGCAGCAGTTGATACGCTGATCAGTGGTCATCAGTCGCAGTTAAAGGCTGATTTTGAGGTTAACTTTCAGTACAAAGGGGTTTCCCTGCTTTATAACCAAACAGGCGGTTTATCCTATCGCAAAACGTTCACCGGTAATCATTTTCTGAAAGTAATTAAAGACATACAGGAAATTGAGCTTTCTAAATACGATTTGATCATTAACGATTACGAACCGTTAACAGGCTGGGCATGCAAATTAAAAAAGCTGCCGATGATCGAATTGAGCCATCAGGCTTCCATGCTTTTCAAAGAGACACCAAAGCCTGAAAAGAAAGACTTTCTCGGAGAGCTCGTGCTTAACTATTATGTTCCTAGCAAAAAAAGGATCGGCTTCCATTTCGAAAATTACCATCCGTTGATCAAGAAACCTGTGATCAGGCGGAAAATCAGGAATCTTTACCCTGAAAAGAAAGGATTTTACCTGGTTTATCTGCCAAGTTTTTCAGACGAAAATATCATAAAGATCTTGAAAAAGATCCCCGTAGAATGGAAAGTTTTTTCCAAACACTCCCGATTGCAGTTCAAAGAAAACAATGTCGAGATTTTTCCGATCGATGAAATTGAATATTTAAAAGCATTTGAAAACTGCGAAGGTATTCTCTGCAGTGCCGGTTTCGAAAGTCCTGCCGAAGCGCTTTTTATGGATAAAAAATTATTTGTCATTCCTATTCACAACCAGTACGAACAGGAATGCAATGCCTGCGCGTTGGATAGAATGGGAATACCGAATTCTAAAGTTCTGAAGCTTGAAGAAATACAGGACTGGGTGAATTCGAACCAGCACCATAAAGTGGACTATCCGGACGATATTGAAGAAATCCTGGTCAAAGAAGTTTTAACGCTCTAAAAAAACATCCTCTACATCATTCATCCTTCTCATTACGGCTCTTGCATAGGAACAGTGCGGATAGACGTTCCATTTGTTTTCGCGGGCAAATTTAATGGCCTCTTCCACCAGGTATTTTCCCATTCCCCGGCCTTCGAATTCCCGATGGACCAGCACAAATGAGATAACCAGCCTATTATCCTCAGGAAAGATAGTATAGGTGAGTCTTCCTACTTCCTTAATTTCGTTAGCCAGAGTAATGACTCCGCCGTTTCCTGATTTATTATTTTCGAATTGCATAATCAAAATTTAATCTGGAAAATACAAAAACCACACCGTATGGCTACGGGTGAATGGTCAATAGTAAATGAGCTTCGTTGTCAATTTTAAATCAACCAATAAATTTGTCAGATCGTATCGAAGAAGTAATATTCAATTTTGAAATGAAAATGGGCCATAGAATTTTAAGCACGATCATAAATTGACTATTCACTTGCATGCAAAATTCACCATTTACTTTCTAGCTGTCCTTTCCTGTGTAATAATTATAATCCTTAATCACCACCCCGATAAATTGTCGTTCCGTCATTTTAGTGGCATCTACTTCAAGCTTCAGGATGCTTTTGATCTTTTCGGAAAGCCGGCTGATGATCTGCCGGTCGTCTACCCGGATCGCTTTTAAATAATTGTCTTTGATGATCCGCATGTCGTTATCGCTCAGGGCAATCACCTGTGGGAAAGTCGGAATATAATCTTCTTTGATATTTTCCAGAATCGTATGGGAAATATTAATGCTGTTTTTTAATGAAATTACCGCGGTACCGGCGGCCATATCACCCAACCGCTGATTGTTTTTGGAAACGATCATGGCGATCAGCCCTATCACCCCCATAAACGTTGTATCGATAATCCGGAATACCCACCGGATCATATAATCCCCGAATCCTGCCTGATAGCCATCTATTTTCACCACCCGGATTTTCATTATTTTCTTACCCGGTGTCTGGCCTTCCATGAGGCTTTCCAGAACCAGGGGATAAATGAAAGTCGGAAAAAGAAGAATAACATAGACTGCCCGGATCGACCACGGATCCAGGCCATTCAGTAAACTGCCCAAATCCAGAATATTAAAGAAAATGTAAAAAATAGCAATGGTATATGCCACCTGAATCAGGAGGTCCAGAATAAATGCAATCATCCGGTCTCCAACGCTGGCCGTATTGAAATTAATATTTACATTTTGTGAGGTATTAATGGCGATTTGAGACATAATTTTTATTATTTTAGCCTTACAATTATGAGAGAAGTTTATTTCATTAAACAAAATAAAGAAAAATGGTTGGGAATCGAACAGGTTATCCAGGGGAAAATTAAAAAAAATCCCGATGACCTCTCTTCGCTGTACATCAACCTGGTGAATGACCTTTCTTTTGCACAGACCTATTATCCGAAAAGCAATACAACCGTCTACCTGAACCATCTTTCGGCTCAGATTTTCCAGAAGATCTATAAGACCAAAAGGGTGGAAGAAAACAGGCTGGTTTATTTCTTTAAAACAGAAGTGCCTCTGTTAGTCTACCAGTACCGCCGGTATCTCGGATATGCTTTTCTCTTTTTTACATTGTTTACGCTAATCGGGATACTTTCCGCTGCTTACGATAAAGATTTCGCCAAAATTATTTTAGGGGAAGACTACGTGAATCAAACCATCGAAAATATCAAGAGCGGAAATGCCGTCGGGGTTTACCAGAGCGGCTCCACCTGGGGCAGTACGATCGGTATTATTTTCAATAATATCGGAGTAGGTGCAAAACTGTACATTTACGGCATCGCAGGAGGAGTAGGAACATTGTACGCATTGCTGTCCAATAGTGTCATGCTTGGCTCATTTCAATACTTTTTCTATGACTACGGAGCTCTGAAAGACAGTGCCCGTGGAATCTGGCTTCACGGGGTATTTGAGATTTTTGCCATGGTAGTGGAAGCCATGTGCGGTCTGATCCTGGGAGCATCCATTTTATTTCCGAGAACCTATTCCCGCTTCAGCTCTTTCAAAAACGGATTCCGGGATTCATTTAAAATATTTTTAAGCACCGTTCCTTTTACGATCTGTGCGGGCATTATCGAAGGATATGTAACCCGGCATGCGCTTACCATGCCTTTGTTTCTGAATTTGATCATCATTTTCGGCTCACTGGCGGTTATCGGATTTTATTATTTCGTGTATCCTGCCATCGTCAATAAAAAAAACAATAACCAGCTTCATCATGCAGTTTTATAAAAAAAGAGATTTCGGAATGTTTATCAGTGACAGTTTCGCTTTCTTTAAACAGTACGGAAAAAATTATTTCAAAAACTTTATTCTCCTGAACGGATTGCTCCTGATCCTGATGGTTATGGTTATCGTTTTGGGTTTCAGGGAGTTTTTCGGTGTCCTTTTCGGATCCAACATCAGCGGGCAGAGTTATTACCTGGAACAGTATTTATCAGATAATGTCGGACTGTTTGTTATTTTGGGGATCTTCTTATTTATCCTTTCAACAGCGCTGATGACGATCAATCTTCTTTTTCCTGTTTTTTACATGAAGAGGATTGCGGAAGGAAAGACCCTGATAAAGGCCGATGACATTTTAGGCGATTTTAAAACCCATATCAGAAAAGTACTGACCCTTTATTTGGGACTAACCTTTTTGGTAATGCCGGCAGCAACTGTTCTTTTCGGGATTTCCTATATTTTGGTTCTCGTTGTCATCGGTCTTGCTCTAATGCTTTTTGTCGTTCCCAACCTTTTTAATACCGTAACTTTTCTCTGCTACGATTATTTTAACGGAAACAGAGGTTTCTTCGAAAGCCTGAGCTATGCCATCCGTTCGCAGTTTTCTTATCCGAACGGGCGCGAAAGTTCGCCATACTGGAAATACTGGGGCTCTACCCTGATTATGGGGCTGCTGTTTTATATCGTGAGCAGTGTTTTTACGGCCGTGCCGATGATCATTTACTTCGCAAAACTTACGACCACCACCCCGGACGGAAATTTTGAGCAGAATCCTCTGGCAGGAAGTTTCGGCGTTTTGTTTTTCTTCATGTATGGTGTTTCGTCACTGGTTTCCACTTTGCTGATGAATGTTTTATATGTAAATTCAGGTTTGATGTATTATGACAGCCGGACAGATCTTCACCAGAAAGTAGAACTTGCAGAAATAGAAACCATCGGAAGTAATGAGTAAGCTTATTTTTTTATTACTGATTTTTTTCACTGCTTATACATCCGCTCAGACGGAAAATGATCCGCCTGCTCCGGTATCGGAAGTATATGTAGATTCTTTGTATACCGGACATTACCGCAACATGTACAAAGCAGATTCCGTTTTGCTGAAAAATCCGGTCAGTGAAAATACAGTCTATCCCAAAAGTTTCAGACCCAACATCCCTTCGCGGTACAAAGGGAAGGATTTTGACTATACGACGGTAAAGCCCAGGATGTCTTTCTGGGAAAAATTAATGAATAAGATCGGCCGTTTGATAGAGAGCATTTTCGGGCAGACCATTTTTACAAAAACAGGAAGCATAGCCGGGATTCTGATTCGTTTTTTTGCTATTTTGCTGATTGGGTTCCTGCTGTATTTCATTATTAAATATTTAATCGCAAACGGCGGAATCTCATTCTTCGGAAAGAAAAACCGTAAGGTAGACATCAGGGATGAAGAACTTCATGAAAACATTCACGAGATCAATTTTCCGGAAAGCATTCTGAAGTTTGAGAAATCGGGGGATTTCCGTTCGGCGGTACGCTACCAGTTTTTGTATATCCTGAAAAAACTGAGCGATAAAAAACTCATCACCTGGAATCCTGAAAAAACAAATAAAGATTATCTGGCGGAACTGAAAGCCCCCCATCTGAAAAACCAGTTTTACGATCTTGCCTATATCTTCGATTATGTATGGTACGGATCGTTTGCCATCGATGAACAAGGTTATCTGAAATTCAAGAACCAATACCAGTCATTTAAACCGTAATTAAAACCTGATCATGAACAAAACTTTCAAAATATATGCTGTAATCTTCATCGTGGTGATGATTATTCTGGCGTTGTTTGAGGTCAATAAAACGGAAAGTACAGACTGGCGGAAAAACTTCAAAACCTACCAGAAATCACCGTTTGGGCTCTTTGTTTTTAATAATGAGGTTAGGGATCTGTTTAAAAATAAAATAACAAAGACCGACCAGACCCCTTACGACTATTACAATCAGAATAAAGCCAAAAAGCCGCACAATATTCTCATCATTGAACATGAGGTAGACGGAGAATCCTGGAACAGGGTTTTTGAGGAGGTTGCCAAAGGCTCCGAAGCCATGCTGATTGTCAGTGATATTCCGAAAGAAGTATCAGACAGCATCGGATATTACGACTCCAAAATTTCTTTTGAAGACGAAAATGTATTGAAGCTTACGGATAAAAAATACCAAAACGATTTTATTCAGCTCGATAAATTTCCATCCGGGCGGGGGTTCACCTTTATCCGCCCGGGAACGGAAGTCCTCGGGAAAACCGTTGAAAAAAACAATACCGACCAGGCGAATTTTATTAAGGTAAGTTATGGAAAAGGCCATTTCTATGTGCATTGTGAACCTCTTTTTATCACCAACTATTATCTGTTGAAAAAAGGAAGCATAAGGTTTGCACAGGATGTCTTTTCGTATCTGGACAACAGGGAGACGGTATGGTTTGATGAAAGCAACGCCGTTGAATCCCGGTTTTTCCTGAGATTTATCCTTTCAAACCCTGCATTGAAATATGCCTGGTGGGTACTTCTGGGCGGATTGGTTCTTTTTATTTTCTTCAATGCCAAAAGGAAGCAGCGCATTGTTCCGGTGATCGAGCCGCTGAAAAATACTTCGGTAGATTTTGTAAAGAGCATCGGTAATTTATATTTACAGGAAGGCGATTTTCATGACATGATGGCCAAAAAAGCCCAGTATTTCCTGAATAAAGTAAGAATGGACCTCCTGATTGATACCCGGAACCTCGATGCAGAATTTGCCAAAAAGCTGCACCTGAAAACCGGTAAGCCCCTGGAAACAATCGATGAAGCCATCATCCTGATCAGGAAAGCACAGGATCCGTACGCACAGGTTATGAAAGAAGACCTCGCCAGGATGAATAAGCTGCTTGATGAAATAATTAAAAT
>JAKOOG010000017.1 GCA_022701545.1 Weeksellaceae bacterium
TTTTTAATTATATGGAAAATCTGTTATTTATCAATAAAGTATTTTACATTTTCAACCGGCCGCCCCAACATTGCCACAGGACCTTTGATGATAATCGGCCTTTGGATCAGCGATGGGTTTTCAGCCAGGATTTTGATCCATTCATCTTCCGAAAGATTCTTTCCGGCATACTTTTCTACATACAATTTTTCATTTTTTCTGATGATGTGAAAAACGTTCTGGTTCAGCTTTTTTAAAACCGTTTTAATTTCAAGCTCGCTCAGCGGATCTTCCACGATGTTAATGATCTCGAAAGGAACGCCGTTTTCATCGAGGTATTCCAGAACCGCATTCGATTTTGAGCAATTCCCGTTATGTAAAACTTTCACGACCATCTTTTTAATTGTATTTAAATGAAATTTGTTTTAAAAAAATATCAGCAATTAACTTACCAAGATTATCCAATGGTAAAACTTACTTAAAACAGCCCGTTCAGTTCAGCTTCAATTTTCTCCAGAATAAACCCGAAATCTTCCGGTTTTTCCACGAAATCCAGATCATCCACTTCAATGATCAACAGCTTCCCTTCCGTATAGTTGGAAATCCATTTTTCGTACTTCTGGTTAAGCTTGGAAAGGTATTCGATGCTGATCGATGCTTCGTATTCCCTCCCTCTTTTGTAGATCTTTTTTACCAGATTCGGAACATCGGATTTCAGATAGATCAAAAGATCCGGTGCAGAGACGAACGATTTCATCAGACTGAATACCGCTTCATAATTTTTAAAGTCTCGGTCCGACAGCAGGTTCATATCGTTGAGGTTTTCTGCAAAAATATGGGCATCTTCGTAGATCGTCCGGTCCTGGATGATGCTTTTCCCGCTTTCCCTGATTTCTTTGACCTGACGGAAACGGCTTCCCAGGAAATAGATCTGAAGCGCAAAACTCCATTTGCTCATGTCTGCATAAAAATCCTCCAGATAAGGGTTGTGGTCTACATCTTCAAACTGGGCATCCCATCCGTAATGCTTGGAAAGCATTGTCGTTAATGTTGTTTTTCCTGCTCCGATATTTCCTGTAACTGCAATATGCATATTTCTCCTTAGTATATTTTAAATGTTTTTATGATCAATACCTAAATGCCGGCGGCACGTACTTCCGAACTGTCCTCAATAAGCTTCTGCAGGGAACTTTCTGCAGGATTTTTACTTTCAATTTCCTGGGTTTTCTGTTCCAGCTTCTGCTCCGGGCTGTTGGGTTCTGCAGGTTTTTCCGCAGATCTTTCGACGTCCAGTTCCGTTGCTTTCGGCAGAGGATCCGGTTCACTCCTAGGCTTTTCCTCCTTTACTTTTTCGAGGCTGTAAAGATACAGGTTGTTGGCTTTGATTTCAAAATAAGAAAGGGTATTTTTATCCACAATCTGCGCATGAGGATCCCCGAAAATCTTAACCATTTCTTTTTCCGGAATGTATTGTAGAACCGAATTATTTGTTATTACAAGAACCGCTTCGTTTTCTCTCCGGAACCGCTTCCCGCCTTCTACCGGGGCTTCAAAGATCTTTTCAAATTTTAAGGTAAATACCCGGATGTGATTCCTGGTAAGAATATACACTTTATTTTCGTATACCAAAAGATCCATCAGGTCATCGAAGCTTGCATCAAAAGGATAGGAATTGATGGTGTTGTCATTCCTGAAATTGTATTGGATCAGACGTTTGGTACTGTCGTCAAGCAGCCAGATCTGCTGCAGGTCTTCGGCATAAGCCATTTTGATAAATCCGAACTTCTGCCTGAAGTCCACCCGCTGGATTTCATTGAGATTCTGGTCCACAAACTTCATTTCCTGAGCATTCTCCGAAAACAACGGAACGCTCAGAGGATTTTGTACGGTCTGCACTTTATAAGGGACCGTAAGCATCATTTTCCCAAGCTGCCTGCCGAGGGAATCGTATTTGGTAAAGCTGAATTCTTTATTCTTATAGATGTACAGGTTTCCGTAATCGTCAACAAGCATATCTTTCGCATCCTTCAGTTTCAGCGTGTCCAAAGGAAGGGCCTTCTGTGCCGTTACCGAACAGAAAAGCAAAGCAAATATTAAATGGAGTAGTTTCAAATTCTTTTACAATGATAGCGCTCCCAAAAGGAACGCTACCAATTTACTATTTTTATTGAGTCCAACAGAAATTATACCTGATTTTAACTTACTGAACCGCCACTTCATACATCTTCGGCCAGTTCTTTCCCGTCACAAGCATATTTTCGCCTTTAAAGGCAATCCCATTCAGAACGTGTTCACTGTCGTCTTTCGTATATTGTTCCGTAATTTTTGTAAAATCAAATTTCCCGACCACTTCTCCGGTGGAAGGATTAATTTTCAGGATGTAAGGCTGATGCCAGACATTAGCATAAATAAACCCGTTGTGGTATTCCAATTCGTTGATCTGGTTGTAGATCATTTTATTTCCGCCTACAGGAAGGGTCTTCACCACTTTTGAAGGATTGTTTATATCTAAAAAGTAAAGATCGTTTGATCCCGAATCTGCAATCAGGTTCTTCCCGTCGTACGTCATTCCCCATCCTTCGCCGAATTCATTCGGCAAAGCAAATTCCGAAATTTTCTTCAACGTATTTTTATCATATACAAAACCGATTTTGTTACGATACGTCAGCTGATAAATTTTATCCCCGGCAATCGCAATGCCTTCGGAAAATATATCCGCCGGCTGTTTTTCAACAGTAGTTGGAGCGGTACTTCCCAAAGGATATTTAATTAGTTGGGAGGCCTTTTCCAGTCCGTCACTTTCGTAGATGGTATTGCCTTCCATCAGGAAACCTTCCACAAAATTTTCCGGGTTGTGGGGATATTCCGCTACGATTTTGTAGGGTATATTCTGCTCCGGTGTTTTGGAAAAAACATTAATTGTTGCATCCTGGGTTAAGGTTTCGCCGCCTTTGGTTTTGATATTAAACGTCACTTCGTTATCACCGAATTCAAAAAACTTCGGATCGATGGTTAAAGAAGAGGTTTCCTTATCGCCAAAACTGATGGAAATGCTTTCGGCATTTTCCCTCACCTCTTCCGGAAGATTCAATTTATCCCCGAAATGATAGCCTTTTTCTTCCATCGAATTGTTGTAATCCGCCAGGCTGTCCAGGATTTTCTTATCATTCTTACAGGAAACCAGCAGCAGTACTGCCGCAAAGCCTGTGATCAGATTTTTCTTCATGCAAAAATACCGGTTACTTGGTGGCTATTTCATAAATTTTCGACCAGTTTTTACCGGTAACCAGCATATTGTCGCCTTTGAAAGCGATACCATTCAGTACATCATCGCTGCCTTTGGTATTCTGCTTGGCAATATCGGTAAAATCAAACGTTCCCACCACTTCCCCGTTGGCCGGGTTGATTTTTAAAATTACCGGTTTCTGCCATACATTGGCATAAATGTATCCGTTATGGTATTCAAGTTCATTCAGCTGATCGTAAGCCTGCGAGCTTCCGGCTACGGCAATATATTTTACCATTTTGGATGGATTTGCCGGATCAAGGAAATACAATAATTTGCTTCCGTCCGAAGCA
>JAKOOG010000020.1 GCA_022701545.1 Weeksellaceae bacterium
CATGATTCCGGGATGCATGGCCATTTACCGCTTACTCATCAGAAAAAAAGCGATTTAATTATCAGCCATCTGTTTTTTGATATTCGGTTCGTACTTTACTTATTCAATAACCGTTAAATTCTGCGGAATATGGATAAGCTTTCCTAAAAGGATCGCGAACATCAAAATATAAATATTGAGCACAAGCCCTGCTCTTCTTTTTCCCCCGGTTTTTTGATGAAACTTTCATTTTTTAAGGATTGCCGTGGAGCAGGCTGGATGATGAAGTTTTAAAAAATACCGCAATATCATATTGCGGTATTTTCAGATTCAACACACTCCGGTTGAATTATGTTTATGTCTTTACTCCTGTTCTGATTTTTGAGCAAAGTCGTCAAGATTCATCGGTGTGGGCAGATCTACGGAATCGGAAGCATCCGCCAGTGTCATTTCCGTAACGAATGATTCTTTCGGGGTACGTACCTTTTTCATATTCACCAGCCAATCCTCTCCGCCTGACCGGTATCCTAAAGGTAAGATAACCGTACTCTTGTACCCGGACGCTGTCAAATTCAATAATTCATCAAGCTTTTCGGGCAGGAAGCCTTCGATAGGCGTTGCATCGACTCTCTGTTCGGCCGCAGCTGCAATGGCCATCCCAAAGGAAATATAACTCTGCTTAGCTGCATGATGGGCCTGCCACTCTTTTCCGGAACGCTCATAAAGATCGAGGATTACCTGTTTGTAGGCATCCATGGTTTCATGGGGCAGACCTCGTTCATCCATCATATAATTGAATACTTTGGAAATCCGCTCATCGGAATACCCGTCCCAGGCGGCAAAGACCAGCAAATGCGAACAGTCGGTGATCTGGCTCTGATCGTAGGCCACCAGCCTGATACGTTCCAATAATGCTTTATCCGAAATGACGATCACTTTATACTGTTGCAGCCCTGAGGATGAGGGAGCCAGGCGGGCGGCTTCCAGAATATAGTCCAGCTTTTCCTGCGGGATCTTTTCACCGTTCATTTTTTTGGTGGCATACCGCCATTCGAGATCTTTTAATAAACTCATAACACTAATTTTTTTTCAAAGGTAGATTTATCTGATGACAATAAGTAACTTTGTGACCTAAAGTAATGGTGACAAGCGAGTCCCCATTGTGACAAAAAAGTAACCTTATGGAATCAGAATTTGCAGATCCGTCATTTCCGCCCTTCGATAACTGTCTTAAAAAAATACGGGCGATTGACGATACCATGGAGCTGCTGGCCGGAAAATGGAAACTGTCCATTTTAGCCAGGCTGTGCTATAAGCCGATGCGCTATTCGGAAATACTGAATGACATTGAGCCGCTATCCGGCAAAGTCCTGAGCCGCGAACTGAAAGATCTGGAAATGAACGGCCTGATCAACCGCTGTGTCGGCGATACGAAGCCGCCATCCGTTACCTACAGTGTTTCAGAATACGGCATGTCTTTAAGAGACTTATCCGACAAGATCGCTGAATGGGGACTGTTGCACCGCGACCGGATCAGGAGCTCTTTTAAGAAATGACCTGTCAGAAGACATAATTCATTTCCATAAACATTTATTCATAGGCTGCTTAGAATGACAGCCTTATGGCCGTTTAACCTTTTATTTCCAATTAAACTCCTGCAGATTCAACAGATTTTATCTGCATTTTATATCTGTAAAAAACACGTGAATCTGCAAAAGTTTAAATTTTCTCAATCAATTTTGAAGGAATCTTTAGTAAGGAATAATTTTTTCCGCTTTCAATTTCTCAAAAAGACGGATGAAAGAATTTTCCGTGCTCTCAAAAGCCGTAAAACCGTATGTTCTGCTCTTAGACGTGTCGGTCATCACTTCCAAAGGTCTTCCCAAATCCAGATCGGTATGCCATGCTGAGCTGAGGCGTTCAAGATCCTGTTCTTTCAGGTGATGCTTTTGGGCCATCGCGCTCCAGATTGCCTGCTTGTTTTCCATTTCTTTTTCGAGCGGCCTTACAGAACCGTTATAACCTTCGGTCTCGATTCCGAAATAGTCTGCAATCCTTTGCCACAACCACTTCCACCGGAAAACATCACCGTTGGTTACATTAAACGCCTGGTTTTTTGCATCCTCCGTGGTCGATGCCCAGATGAGCTGCTTTGCCAGGATTTTTGCATCCGTAACATCCGATAACCCGTTCCACTGGGCTTCAGAGCCCGGCCAGGTAAATTTTGCACCCGTTTCCTTACAGAGGCTTGCATAAACGGCTAAAGTAATGCCCATATTCATCAGGTTCCCGATGGCATATCCGATTACGGTATGCGGCCGATGGATGCTCCAGGAGAAGCCGTCTCTGTCCGCAGCTGCATACACCTCATCTTCCTGGGCGTAGTAGAAATTGGGATATTCCAGCCTCGGATGCTCCTCTCTTACCGGAGTTTCTGGCAGGACCCCCGCTTTCACATAGGCTTCAAAAGGACCGAGATAATGTTTCAGCCCGGTAACCAATGCTACGTGGCGAACCGATTTTCCAGGAGACAGGGCTTTAAGAAGGTTCCTTACCATAGCGCTGTTGGTACGAATGTTCTCTTCTTCGGTATCCTTCCGCATCCAGGTAGTGAAGAAAACATGGGTAGGCACAATATCTTTCAGGGCAGCCGATAAGCTTTCCGGATCCAGCAGATCTGCCTTTACCTGCTGTAATCCGGCTATGGATGTATGGTGATTTCTAGCCAGGCCATACACTTCCCAATGCTGCGCTATCAGTTCTTCAGCAAGATTGCTTCCTGTAATTCCGGTTGAGCCGACAACCAATGCAATATTTTTCATAATGTCTATTTTTAAATTAAACCTATATGGTTATTACAAAAATAAGCACCGGGTGTCCCTGAAAAACTTGACGAAGATCAAGAGTTCTGAAAAAATAGAATGAGTAAGATTACTGAAACAACAGTTTTTTCCGGATCCTGCTGATCGTCTCCGGGCTCAGTCCCAAATAGGAAGCGATGAGCGTATGGGAAATTTTTTTCGCGATCTCAGGATTCGTCTGTACCAGGGACAGATACTTTTCCTCGGCCGTTGATTTGTTGGAAATCATAAGCCGGCGGTCTTTCGTCACCAGGCTGTTCTGGTACAAAATCCGGAAGTACCGGTCCATCACGGGAATCTTGAGCGTTAACCGTTCATAATTCTCAAAACTGATCAGAAGCAACTCCGAATTTTCGATGGCATCAATATTCAGCAGGGCCTTTTCGCGGTTGATAAAACTGTTAAAATCCGAAATCCACCAGCCTTCAAAAGCAAAGAGGCTGATCCGGTCCTGCCCTTTTTCATCGGTCATAAAGGATTTCAGAATGCCCCGGCTTACAAAGGCAAAGTAATTGCAGATTTCTCCCTCCCGTAATAAAAACTGTTTCTTCTCAAGTTTTTTCTGAACAAAAAAGGTTTTCAGCAATACAACATCCTGCTCGCTCAAAGTAACTTTCTGCCGGATGTGTTTTATTAAAATCCTGAACATAATGGGTTATCTATAATCAAATCATTTAAATTAAGTACATGTTATGCAGCCGTATCGCACGACCAACTTATGCATTAATCAGAACAAAGTTAGGATAAATAAAATCCGATCGTTCATCCAACGCTGATTATTCTACGATAAAAGCACTTTATTAAGATGTCACCAGGAATTTGAATGAATACCTCCCGTCTGATTGAATTACATATTATTGGGAATAATCAAATTCAGAGCCAAGGTGATTCTTTTCGAATTCAGCTGTTTGAGTGAGAAATTCAGATGATCTGCAAGTCTAGTCTTTTCCAGGGTTACGATTGGATGACCACGATCCCTGGCGTCCCGCTTTCCCAGGATTTATGCAGGAAATTTATCTGGCTGGGGCAAAAAGGTTTATGGGCACCGGATAGCAAACTCCATTGCAGTTATTGTTTGCCAGGTTACTAATAAAAGTTGTAATAACTTATCTTTTACTGCTTTTTAAGCAACCTTTACTTTGAAAAGGTAATGAGCGATTTTATAATTGATGACTTCCCCGGATAAACGGCTTACGTATAATTTTTTCTCATACACGCCTAAGAAATAACGGGAAAGGGTATATATCAGCTGGCTCTGTTTCGGACATTCCGGCAGTTGAATGTTGTAAAACGCTTCTATTTCAGCTTTAATAAATTCCGAAAGACTGTCCTGAGGGGTAAACATAACACTTATTTATATGAGATTTGATAGTCAATAGAATGAAATTCAGAGTCTGCCTTGAAAAATATCATTTCCTGCTGATCCTTCTATTCATTATATTGTAGACAGCAAAAATACATTAATAAAATGTAAAAATTCTTAAAATAAAATTAAAATTTTGAGCGGTATCTTTTTTTTAAGATTTTAAAATTCAATCCTTTATACCATTGGTTTCTGAGATAAAATTGTTCATTTACATTTCCAGCCGTCTGATATTTTCCAATGATTTATGCAGGCTGGGGCTTACTTTTTTTCTTTTCAATGCAGTGTCATAAGTACCTGAGATAAATACGGATTTAAATATCAATTTTGCGGGCGGCGGGGAAATGGGCAGATGAATTTGCAGCTGAACATAAAGGCAATGCTTAATTTCCAGGCTGATCTACAACAAATTCAGTACATTTATGGAATGAAAACGTATTTAATACAGACCGCTTTATGATGAAGGACTATAAATACAGAAAATTTACAGATGAAATTGAAAAAAACATTATTGAAGGGCTGTTGAACCTGGAGACCGATTACCGTCTGTGAGGAAAATCAAGAATGAATATCACCTCAGCATCAGTTCTGTACAAAACGGTTACGATTGGACCAAGGACCTGTAAACAATCCAATGATTCCTTTCCTGGAAGCTATTGATTTTACAGTTGCTGAGCGATCTCAATCAACGCCTTTTAATGAACCCTTTCAGGTAATGGTCCGTCAAAATCTTTGCTGATACCGTCACGCTTCGTTATCGAAGAAAGAATGGATCAGCTTTTACAGAACCTGCCCGGGGTAATGTTGTCCGGAAAAGTCTTAACGCTGCAAAAACTTCAGGAAAGCGGTATCAATCCCTTGAATAGAAAATCAGACCGGTGGCCGCACATAAGACCCGCGGCTAAAAGATGGCTATAGAATTAAAAAGCAAAGCATCCAGTTGAAGCCGGATGCTTTAAAATCACAGAGAATAATTGAGTTTATCATGGTTTGGCCTCTTTAGCTTCAACAATGACCATCCTTTTCTACAACCCGTTTTGATGCCGGCAGCAGCGTCGTTGCAGGAAATTGATAATCCCTGAAATTCAGAAACAGCTTTTTCTCTTACAGCGTAGGCAGAGC